>JAJYSD010000053.1 GCA_021793745.1 Bacillota bacterium | reverse complement strand
TCCGATCTTTGCCGTCATGAAACCCTGTACCGCTTTCATTCCGGCGTTCCTTTCCTGTACACAAAAAAACGGGGGGCAATCCGCGGCGTCCATCTGTTTTCCCATGGAAGTACCCTACTATTGTTCGGTACACCCATTTTTTCCATCTCCGGCAAATAACATGCAAAAACAAAAGCATGAGTGCCGGAAACTCCCTTCATTCAAGGGATTTGCAGAATTGCCGGGAAACGGGCCTCCGTCATAGTTACATTTTAGATGAACCCCAAAGGAAGCGCAAGACGCCCCCTTTAAGGTTCATAAAGATGTCAACTTAACCGAGAAACTTTCCGTATTTTTCACTTGACAACTTGTCGCCTGCCATTATAAGCGAAAGCGGTGAGTATCAGGGGTTGGCGGGCGATTCCGCCGGCTTCAGCCACTTGATCGCCTCCACCATCGTACCCCTGCCCTCTACCGTCCGGATCGTAAACTCATCCATCAGCTGATGTACCTGCTTCAACCCCGAACTCTCCACCGACTGGGGCGCCTGTACCTTTTTCATCAACTCGCTAATCTCGGAAATCCCCGGCCCCAGATCCTGAACGATGATGAGAATCCCCACTTTTCCGTCTCTCTCGATGCGCTCCACCTGAAGCAATCCCTTTTCCGCATGATGAACCACATTCCGAAGAAGCTCGGACACCGATCGGACGATACGGGACTGATCCAATTCGTCGAATCCCCAGGATCGGGCCAACTCCTTCAGCTGGCTACGGGTGGAGACGATATCCCATTCGTATTCGATTCGGAAGTACCTGCCCACAGTCCTTCCCTCCATCAGACGGTGGAGTGCACCTCAAACTTCGCGTCCCACCGGCTCCTTTTCCAAGTGCTGCATCCGAAACAAGCGCGCGTATAAGCCGTCCATCATCATCAATTCTCTGTGGGTTCCGGTTTCCAACACCCGTCCGCCGTCAATATAGTAGATTCGGTCGGCATCGGTGATCGTCGACAATCGGTGCGCCACGATAACCGTCGTTCGGTTCTTGGCTAGGCGTTTCAGGGAATCGCGGACCAGCTGCTCCGATTTCAAATCCAGGGCCGATGTCGCCTCATCCAGGATCAGGATCGCCGGATCCTTCAAAAAGACTCTGGCGATGGCCAACCGCTGCTTTTGCCCGCCCGACAGCTTGACGCCCCGCTCCCCGATCTCCGTTTCATATCCGTTGGGAAGCTCCAGGATAAAATCGTGGGCCCCCGCCGCCTTGGCTGCGGAAACGATCTCCTCAAAGGCGGCATCGGTCCGGCCCATCCGGATGTTCTCCAGCACGGTTCCGCTAAACAGGATATTGTCCTGCAGCACGATGCCGATCTGGCTCCGGAGGCTCGCCACCGTCCAGTCCCTGACGTCCGTACCATCCACCAATACCCGCCCTTCCGTCACGTCGTAAAAGCGGGGGATGAGGGATACGATCGACGACTTGCCCCCTCCGCTGGGACCGACCAACGCCGTCGTCTTGCCCGGCTCCACGACCAGATCGACATCCCGGAGCGCCCATTCCCCCTCTTCGGCATAGCGGAAACTGACGGACTCGAACCGGATCTCCCCCCTCGGCTCCCGCAGGGGACGGGCATCGGGCCGATCCGTAATATCGTAGGTGGCGTCCAGAAACTCAAACACCCTTTCCATCGAAGCCAGGGCCTGGGTCAAGGTGGTCGATGCGTTGACCATCCGGCGGATGGGATTGTATATCAACCCCATATATCCGTAAAAGGCGGTCATCTCGCCGACGGTCATCGAACCCCGGATCACCAGGAATCCGGAAAAACCGATCACCAGGATGGGGGCGATATCGGTGATCGTGTTAATCACCGCGAAGGTGATACCGTTCCAGCGGGTGTGTTCCAGCGCTTTCTTCAGAAAACGATGGTTGTATCGATCAAACAAACCCTGCTCATACCGTTCCAGGTTGAAGGCCCTGATCACCGATATGCCCTGCACCCGCTCGTGAAGGTGTCCCTGCATCTCCGCCAGGGCCTGGGACCTCTCCTTGGATCGTCTGCGGAGATGCTGGTAAAAATATTTGACACTGATCCCGTAGAGCGGGAAAATCGACAGGGCGACCAGCGTCATCCGGGGATCCATCCACAGCATGATGCCGACAGCGATGGAAACGGTGATCAGGTCCAGCCAGATGTTCATCAACCCGGTGACGACGAACTCCTTGGTCTGTTCCACATCGTTGATCACCCGGGAGATGATCTGCCCGACCTTCTGATTGTTGTAATAGCGAAGGGACAACTTCTGAATATGATCGAACAGGCGGTTCCGGATGTCGAACAACACCCGGTTGGCCGTCCACTGGGCAAAATATTGACGATAGTATTCGATCGGAAAGCGGAAGACCGTAAAAATCAGCAGGGTGAAAACCAGCAGCCAGATCAGCTGATTGATCTTGTCTTCCGCGGGCAGATCGGCCAACAGCAGGTTATCGACAGTGTATTTGAGAACCAGGGGTAGGAGCAGGGGAATACCGAACTTCACAATGCCGATTACCATTGTCAACCAGACTTGTTTCCGGTACGGCCGGACAAACCGGAGGTACCGGCGGATACTCCCCATGAGCCTCATCTCCAGCTATCTATCTTATATGACCTCCGTTGCCCGCGGGCTTCAGCCGCAGGGAAAACGACGATTTCTCCTCCCGTTTTGCAGAGATCTTTCCAAACTAAGTTGTTTATATTATACCAAAAAACGGCCCCCTGTCGGTGACGAAACGAAGGCGGGATTGCGATCGGCCTGTCCCCGCCGGGAAATCTCTCCCCCCGGCCGTGCGCATGTCGGGGTCGCGATGAAAAAGGGCTGTTTAAAAAGGAAACGGCAGATGGCGGTGGATCGTTTCCAATCGCCCGAAACGATCCGGAATCCCAAAACATCAAAAACCCCTCCGGATCGGTTCGGAGGGGTATTCGCGGCGCCGCCCCATCTTCAGTGGCGGGCCTTCTCCAGCGCCGGGAGCAGCTTCGGATTCAAAATCCGAATATAGGTGCCCTTCATTCCCAGGGACCGGGATTCCACCACGCCGGCGCTTTCCAGTTTGCGCAGGGCGTTGACGATTACGGATCGGGTGATGCCGACGCGGTCGGCAATTTTGCTGGCCACCAGCAATCCTTCATTGCCGTCCAACTCGTTGAAGATGTGCTCCGCCGCCTCCAGCTCACTGAAGGAGAGAGAGTTGATCGCCAGCTGGACAACCGCCCGGCTGCGCGCCTCCTCTTCGATTTGTCCCGCCCGCTCCCGCAGGATCTCCATCCCGGCGACGGTGGCTCCGTATTCGGCCAAAATCAAGTCGTCGTCGACAAATTTCTCATTCATGCGGGACAACACGAGCGTCCCCAGGTGATCCCCGCCGCCGACGATCGGAACCAGGGTGGTGTAGCCATGTTTAAACATGTCCTTCATCTCGACGGGATAGGCGGTCAAGGGGTCCTCCACACTGATGTTGGGCCTCGGCTTTTCCACTTCCATCAAGGAACGGGCGTACTCCCGCGGGAATTGCCGATCCTTCAGGTACTGCTCCATCCGCTCGTTCTCGATCTCATGATCGATGGCCAAGCCCAGAAGCGTTCCATCCGGATTGACAATATATACGTTAGCGCCGATCACGTCACACAACGCTTGCGCCACTTCGTCAAAATCTACCAGGTGATGACCCACGTTTTTCTGCAGAATTCGAGAAATTCGCCTCGTCTTCTGAAGCAAATCCATTTTTCATTTCCTCCTCAATCTTTTAATCGCACCCTCTTTCAGAACCAGCAGGGTGATGTGATATAATGGAATTCGGTGGGTTGATCTGCCCATTCCATTATGCAACATTTATAGACAATATCCCAGGTGAGTTTGTGAACACTTTTTGACTTTTTATATTATTTGAAATTGCTTCCTGGGTTACAGAAAGGCCATCAGGGACGGCCGCCAGATAATCCACTCCACCTTCCCATCGACGCGGTCGATGGGAACCGGGCCGACACTCTCGTAACGGCTGTCACGGCTGGCATGCCGATGGCGATTGTCCCCCAGGACGAACACGGTGCCCGGTTCCACGGTCACCGGCCCGAAATCCCCGTCCTGGATCTTGGTGTCGATGTACGGTTCCGATACCGCCTTGCCATTCCGATACAGGATGCCGGAGCGGATCTCGATGCGGTCACCGGAGACCCCGACCACCCTCTTGACCAGATAGCGCCCGTCCTGGGCGGGGTCCTCAAAGGTGATCACGTCGCCCACCTTCGGCTGGCTGAACAAATAGGCAAACCGATTGATAAACAGCCGGTCGCCATCTTCCAGCGTAGGCTCCATCGACGTTCCATTCACCACGGACAAGGCAAAGCCATATTGATTGATAGCAAACACGAAAGCGAAAGTCAACAGCCCCGTCCGCATCCAGCCAAACAATCGCTTCTTCCTCATTTTTCCCTTCACTCCATCAAGCGGAATTTGTAGGATTGAAAACGATGATACCAGCGATTCACCCACTCCAAAGTGAAGGGCTCTTTCCGTTCGCGCGCCAGGCGGTCGACGCGCCTCACCGCCTGCTCGATGTTTTCCAAGACCTCGTCGGGGTAGGAATAACGGACGCGATTCTGTTCAAATTCCTCCCGATCCACCCACCGGCGCCTACCATCCCTGTCGACCTTCAAATCCAGGTCATAGTCGATGTAGGACAGCACCCCGTCCCGGTACCGGTAGGGAGAGGCGATGTGGGTGTAAAACCGGAAATGTTCATCCTCCCCGAACACGACGAGGGTGTGAAACCATTCCGTACGGTGGAAGCAGCCGATGGTTAAACCGGGAAAACGCCATTTTCGCCCGTCCGCCTCCACCACTTCCACGTTTTCATTGGCGATGATCAGAGGTTCTCCGCTTTTCAATACCACCGACTTTTTCCACATGCGGTGAAAATGTTCCCCATATTTGTAACTCTCGATTCGCAGGACCGCCCCTTCCTCCGGCACGATCATTTCCACTTCCCTCCGCATCTTCGCACATTCTCTTTATTGCCAAAACGTTGACAGATTAAAACAAGACAAAACAAAAAATAACCAAAATCTTTCCAATGGACGATGCTGCCCTTGACATGCCTCTGTTCCTTATGCATAATGTGTTAATTAACCGGACAAAGCAGGACGTTAAACGCGGTGACGGAGACTAGTACGGACGGCTTACCGTTCAGAGAGCAGCGCCCGCGGGTGAGAGGTGCTGCCGGGATGCCGCCCGGAACCCATCTCCCGAGCGGGCGATGATGAATCGACACGGAGCACGCTCCGTTATCAAGGATGGCGGTCGGCAGTAGCCCCGATCGCGGCGAGGTGGGCACGGTTCGTGCCAAACGAGGTGGTACCGCGGAAGAGACACCCTCTTTCGTCCTTGTGGCGAAGGAGGGGTTTTTATTTTTCCGAAACGACAGGAGGGGAGCGCCAGCATGAACGGAGTGCAACGCATCTGTTTCATCGGGGCCGGTTCCATGTCGGAAGCGATGTTGGCCGGCCTGCTCAAAAACCGACTGATCACCGCCGACAGGGTGAGCGTCTTTAACCGCCACCGGCGGGAGCGGCTGACCGAATTAAAAAAATCCTACGGCGTCCAAATTCCGGAGGATCGGGGAAGGGCCGTGTCCGAAGCGGACACCGTAATTCTGGCAGTGAAACCGAAGGACGTTCAGGAAGCCCTCACCCAGTGGAAGACCTCCTTCCACCGGGGACAGCGGATCATCTCCGTCGCCGCAGGCATTTCCACGGAGGCGGTGGAGCGGCTGATCCCATCGGGGATTCCGGTTATCCGGGCCATGCCCAACACCTCCTGCACGATCGGCCAGTCGGCCACGGCCCTCTGTACCGGCAGGTGGGCGGGGCCGGAAGATCTGGAGGTGGCGCGCCGCCTCTTCTCCGCCATCGGCTCCGCGGTCATCGTCGAAGAGGAGGCGATGGACTCGGTGACGGCCCTTTCGGGCAGCGGTCCGGCATATATCTATTTCATGGTGGAGGCGCTGGAACAGGCGGGTGTGGAGGCGGGTCTTTCCAAGGAGATCGCCCGCCAGCTGAGTCTGCAAACCCTCTTCGGTGCGGCACACATGCTGATGGAAACCCGGGAAGAACCGGCCGAGCTGCGCCGCCGGGTCACCTCTCCCGGCGGAACCACAATGGCCGGTCTGGAGGAGTTGAAGCGCAAACGCTTCGACGAAGCGGTCAAAAGCGCCGTCCTGCGGGCCAAATCCCGCTCCCGGGAATTGGGCAGCCTTTTGGGGCAGGAGGCGAAGTAACCAAAGCCATGCCGGATAAATGAAAAAGAACAAAGAAAAAGATCCCCCTCCTTGCCAACCAAACACAAAAAACTTGGACAGACAAGGATCACAACTGATTCTGCAGATGTGTCTCCACATGGCTGAGGGGGTTGTGCCGCGAGTACCCTGATATACGGGCGAAACGAAGCGGCACAACCCCCTCCGGCTACCCGGCAAAGGGTTTTTCACTGGACTTGGTGAGAAATGGTGCCGATTTTTCCGTCCAAGAAATAAAGCCAGCCACACGGCTAGCAAAACTGCATATAAATAAGCGGATTTCGAGGATGTTCAGCTCTTCTGTGAGGCATGATTTTATGGCACATCAGGATACAATTTAACACTCGCTCCCTTTTCTTCGAGTTTCAACCGCTCCCTTCAATGATACCATCAGAACATCGAAGGGGGCTTCTCCCGGTTCAACGCTTCCGTAACTCCGGGAACACCATCCGATCGATGAAATCCAGAAAGCATCATTTCTCATAGGGCTTCAGTTTCATCACCACTTCCACCGCTCGCTCAATGTCGTTCGGCAAATCCCGCTTCATCTTCGTCCGGTCCAAGGACACCCACAGGAAAAATTCCCGGGTTCCCTTGTTTCCCGTCACAGGGCTGTGGGTGACGCCGATGCAATTCAAACCAATCCCGTCAACGAATTGAACAAGGTCGGACAGCACCTGCCGATACGCGTCAGGCTCTTTAATTTCCCCCGTCCTGCGCGCTTCCGGGTCTTTGATTTCAAACAGGGGTTTGACCAAACAGATGATGTCCCCCCCTTCTTCCATCAGCTCGGCTACGATGGGAATCCCTTTCTTCAGTGACAGGTACGACAGGTCGACCGTTGCAACAGAGGGGAGCGGATCCAGTTGTTCGCGGGTGACGTCGCTGATATTGGTTCTTTCCATATTGACGACTCGTTTGTCCTGGCGC
>JAJYSD010000052.1 GCA_021793745.1 Bacillota bacterium | reverse complement strand
TCTTTAATTCTTTGGGGAAATGGATGAGGATTTGGCAGACGTCGGCGGTAATGCCGCCATCATTCAAAAACCAGAAACAACATTTCTCGGGTAGTGGATGGTCGGGTTCGACGGTGAATACCATCCCTTCCTGGAGCGTTTGTTCATTGGAGGCGCTCAGGGATGGATACTCATGGACCTCGATTCCCAAACCGTGGCCGACGCGATGGGTAAACCGGTCTCCGTATCCGGCGGAGGTGATCACCTTTCGTGCGGCCTGATCGACCTCCCGGATGGGGGTGCCGGGGGAGCAACGCTGGATGGCGGCCCGTTGAGCCCGGAGGACCGTGTCGTAGATTTGACGCTGTTCAACGTCGATCCGACGGAATGCGACGGTTCGGGTGATGTCGGAGCAGTACCCTTCCACGATCACACCGAGGTCGAATAAGACCAGATCGCCGGGGGCGAGCTTTCGGGTTTCCGGGGTGCCGTGGGGGAGGGCTGTCCTTTCACCAAACAGGACGGTGGTGGAGAAGGACATGCCCTGGACCCCTTGACGCTTTAACTGGTACTCGATTTCGGCGACGATCTCCATCTCGGTGCAGCCTTCCCGCAGGGTGTCGATCCCGATTTCCACGCCATAATCGGCCAGCCGTGCTGCCCGGGCGAGCAGGCGGATTTCATCCCGATCCTTGATGGCGCGAAGTTCGTATATTTTCTCCTCGACGGAAACCAGCGATGCTTCAGGGTACAGCGAGAGGAGGCGTTCCGCCCGTCCCTGGGTCAGGTGTTCCTTTTCGACGGCGATCGTCCTGACCGCATGCCGGCCGAGGCGGTCCAGCTTCTCCCGGATCCGTTTCCAGGGATCCTCCGCATCGTCGTATCCCAGGATCTCACCTTTCCATCCCGCATCCTTGGCCCGTTGGACCTCCATGCGCGGGGCGATCAGAAAGGGTTGCTCCTCCGCCGGAATGATCAGGCTAAGGAGCCGTTCGTGGGGATCGCAGTGGAAACGGGTCAGGTACAGGATGTTGGCCGGAGAAGTGATCAGGGTGAGATCAACGCCCCGTTCCTTCATCCAGCGAGTCAGCTCGTTCAATTTTGCGCTCATTTTTCTACCCCTTCCACCAGGTTCTCCTACTCAATTTATCAAAAATCAAAAAAGCAGGCGATCCCTGAAGAGCGCGCCTTCGTCCATTTTTTGACGTAGCGGTGCCGATCCGCGGCCTTAAGGCGATTGCGGAAGGAGTTTTTTGGACGTCGGACTAATATAAAGATATAAACGGAAAGAAAAATTCGGCGGGGCTGCAGATCAGCGGCGGTTGACCATCTCGGCTCCGGCGGTGCGTCGGTATGAAAACGTTTTCTCCACCGGCCGGGTCGATCGATGGACTGATGTCGCGGAAGCAAAGCGGAATTCGGAGGTGAGCCGATGACGGAATTGTTGGACATGGATGCCTCCACCTTGGCGGAGAAAATCCGGGCGGGGGAGATCACCTCCGCTGAAGCGGTCGAGGGGTATATCCGGCACATCGAGCGGGTGAATCCCCACATCCGGGCGGTCGTGGAAACCCGGTTCGATGAAGCCAGGCGGGAGGCGGAGGAACGGGACCGGCTGCTGCAGGAAGGAAAAGCCCGAGGACGGCTGTGGGGCGTCCCCATCAGCATGAAGGAAGCCTTTTTCGTCAAGGGGATGCACACCACCGGCGGATTGCCCCATCGCCGGGGGGCGGTCGATGCAGCAGACGCTGAGATCGTCAGGCGGTTGAAGGAGGAAGGGGCCATCATCCTGGGCAAGACCAACACCCCTGCCCTGTGCTATTGCCAGGAAACGGAGAACACGCTGTTCGGCCGCACCAACAATCCCTGGGACCTGAGCCGAACTGCCGGCGGCTCCAGCGGGGGAGAGGGAGCCCTGATCGCGGTGGGCGGTGCGGCGGTGGGGATCGGTTCCGACATCGGCGGATCGATCCGTTTTCCCGCCCACTTTAATGGGGTGATCGGCTTCAAATCGGGGAACCGCCAGGTTTCCCTGGCCGGTGCCTTTCCGGACGTGAAGGAGCCCCACCAGGTCTCCATGTTCGGAATCGGAGCCCTGGCCAAATCGGTGAAGGATGCGGAAAAGATCCATGCCATTTTGGCTTTCCAAAAACCGCCCTCGGTGGATATCGACGCATATCGGCTGGTGGTTCCGCCCCCCCACCCCGATGCACCGGTGGGCGAGGAGACGGCCGAGTTGTTGGAAGCGATCCGCTCGGAGTTCGCTTCCGGTTCCTTAACGGTGATGCCTCCCTTTTTCGAGCAGGCGGCGCTGATGTGGCAGTGGATCATGTCCGTCGACGGAGGGGAGGAACTGGTCCGGCTGTGTGGGGAAAAGGGGTTTTCAGGGATCCTTCGCCAATATTTAAAGGGGCGTTTCAAGATGCGGGTGCAGCTGCATCCGTACCTGACCTGGGCCCTCCTGGGAACGCGCCTGTTCCGCCCCTCCAAGAAGGAGTGGATTCAGCTGAGGGACCAGCTGCGCAAGGGAGAGGAGGAAGTGAAGAAGTTTCTACAAAATCGGGTGTTGGTGTTCCCGGTGTACCATTGTGCCGCCCCTGAACACGGGAAAGTGTATGGGGAGATCTTCTCGATCCGGAAAACCTTTCTCCGGTATCTGCCGTATGTGGCCTATGCCAACACCTTCGGACTTCCCTCCCTGACCATCCCGGTGGGAACCGACCGGTCCGGGCTGCCGATCGGTCTTCAGCTGATCACCGCCGTCGGTCAGGAAGATGCGCTGTTTCAGTGGGGGCGCCGGGTGGAGTCCGCCTTCCGGGGGTACGTGCGCTGCAAGAAATACGATGCGGAAGTCCGGGATGAACGCGGGAGGAACGTATCCTGAGATTCGGACGAAGGAGGATCCATGTGCTGCCATCTGCCGTCGTTTCGCCGAAGTGGCTGCGGGAAAGGTTGGGGGATTCCAATCTGGTCATCGTCGATTGCCGGTTTGAATTGTCGAAGCCCCATGCGGGCCGAAAGGCCTATGAACGGGATCACATACCGGGAGCCGTATATATGGACTTGGAGCGGGATCTGTCGGGACCGGTCCGCCGACACGGCGGCCGTCACCCCCTGCCGGAGCTGGAGGCCCTTGCAAACACGTTGGGGCGGGTCGGAATCGATCGCACCAAAACCGTCGTCGCCTACGATGATCAGGGAGGAGCGATGGCCGCCCGCCTGTGGTGGCTGCTCCGGTATCTTGGTCATGATCAGGTGGCGGTTTTGGATGAGGGGTACCGGGGGTGGAAGGAGAAGGGGTATCCGGTAACGCCGGATCGGGTCCATCCGAAGCCCTCCCGGTTCACCCCCCAGATCCGTAACCCCGAATGGCTGGTGGGCATGGAGGAGGTTCGGCGGCACCGGGGGCTTTTGATCGACTCCCGGGATCCCGAACGGTTTGCGGGAAGGTATGAGCCCATCGATGCCAAGGCGGGACACATTCCCGGTGCGGTCAATTATTTCTGGAAAAACAATTTGGAAGAGGGGCGGCGATGGAAAACTCCCCAGGCATTGAAAAAGGATTTTTCCTTTATTCCCGAGGAGGAGCAACCCATCGTCTACTGCGGGTCCGGTGTGACGGCATGCGCCAATTTGTTGGCCCTGCATCTGGCGGGACGAGAGGGACGCCTGTATGCGGGCAGCTTCAGCGACTGGATCAGTTACGAGGAAAATCCGATCGCGCAGGGGGAAAGCATCCCCTGACGGTCCTCTCGGGAAGGGGGCGACCCCTTGGATGGAAGTCGGGCGATGCGCCTTGACCCCGGAGAGGCTTTCCACCGACGCTTTGTCAAAGCCTGGAGCGGGTGACCGGCCCGCCTTTGTTATGAAGGCCTCGTCCAGAGGGTGTAACCCGTTTGCAACCCCTTTTTGCTATCTTCCCCGTTGGATATTTCACCATGGAAAAACGGGGAGCGATGTCGGTGAATTGGGAAACGGGTTGGCTCGAAGGGCGCAGGCGGCTTTCGCCGGATCGGATCGCCGTCGTGGATGGAGAAACCGGTAGGCGATGGAGTTACGATCTTCTGTACCGGCGCTCGGTCCGGGTGGCTCGAACGCTCTCGGCGATGGGCATTTCACGGGGCGACCGGGTAGCATTTCTTTCTCCCAATGATGCATCCGTTTTCGCCGTGATTTTTGCCTGTGAGCGGCTGGGGGCGGTTTTTGTCCCGCTGAACTGGCGACTTTCCCCCCGGGAATTGAACGGGATTCTGGAAGATGCCAAGCCGAAGGTGTTGGCATTTCACCGGCGAATGGAACACCTGGCGGCGGAACTGTCGGCTCTGGCGGTCGTCCCCTATGAACGCCTGGATCCGGACTTTCCGCCGGAGACGGAGGAAGGAGAAGCCGCCGATTATCCCTCGCTGTCGGATCCGGCGATGATCCTCTATACGGGAGGGACGACGGGTAAACCGAAGGGAGTGGTGCTCACCCACGGATCCATCTTCTGGAACTCGGTCAACACGATTCTGAGCTGGCAGCTGACGGCCAAGGATCGGGCCCTCTCCTGCCTGCCCATGTTCCACACCGGGGGGTTGAACGCCCTCTCCATCCCGGTGTTGCATGCGGGGGGGACCCTTGTCATCATCGACCGTTTCGATCCCGACAAGGTCATGGATGTGATTGAACGGGAAGGATGTACCATTGCCCTGATGGTGCCGACGATGTATCACCAGATCATCCGATCGCCCCGGTTTGCCGACAAGTCCTTTCCCACCATGCGGGAGTTCCTCTCCGGGGGAGCCCCGTGCCCGCGGGAGGTGTACCAGTCCTTCGCCGCCAAGGGCCTTCCCTTCCGGGAGGGCTACGGTTTGACCGAAGCGGGCCCCAACAATTTTGTCACCGATCCTTCCACCGCCCGGAGAAAACCCGGAACCGTCGGGAAGCCGATGATTTACAACCAGGTCCGGATCGTTTCGGAGGACGGGACGGATGCTCCGACGGGAAGCGTGGGGGAGATTTGGCTTCGGGGAGGGCACCTGTTCGACCGCTACTGGAACAATTCCGGGGCGACCGCCGAAGCGCTGGTCGACGGCTGGCTCAAGACCGGCGATCTGGGGATGCGGGATGAAGAGGGGGATCACTACATCGTCGGGCGAAAAAAGGAGATGATCGTCACGGGAGGAGAAAACGTGTATCCTGCGGAGGTGGAACAGCTCATCGCCGACCATCCCGAAGTGGAACAAGCGGTCGTGGTGGGTGCGCCGGATCCCAAATGGGGGGAGGCGGTGGTGGCCGCCGTGGTTCCGAAGGAGGGCTCCAGGTTGACCGATGAAGGGCTGAGGTCCCACTTAAGGGGCAAACTGGCTTCATACAAGATACCCAAATCCTTCCGCTTCATCGGCGAACTGCCGAAAACGCCGGTGGGCAAGATCGACAAGCGGGCCGTCCTCCGCCTCTTCGCCCAAAAGGAATCCAGCTCGGAGAGGTAGGTGCCATGAGAACAGGACAGCGCATCCTGAAAACGAAGTGGATCCCTCCGCTTCCGAGCCCCCGCACTTTTCGGAGACCGGAGTTGGCGAAAAAGTTGAAAGGATGGGTCCAATCCCCCCTCACCCTGGTCCATGCCGGCCCGGGATACGGCAAAACCGCCGCTGTCGCCTGTTTTTTTCAGGATGAGCAGCTGACTCCCGGTTGGTATCGAATCGGAGAGGGCGATGCGAAACCGGCCGTTTTTTTTCGCTATCTGCTCAGCGCGTTGAATGCCCGATTCCCCTCGATCGGTGAGACCTGGCGGCACCGGTTGGAGCGGGGGGAGGAAGACCCGGAAGCGGACGAATGGTTTGATCTGGGATCGGATCTCCTCAACGAGTTGGTTCTCCTCGAGGAACGGGCGGTCTTCGTGCTGGATAACTGGCATCTGGCGGAGGAGGAACCGTTTCTGGCCCGATGGATGGAGTGGTTTGTGTCCCATTTGCCGGAGGGTTTCCACCTCGTGCTGATCAGCCGGACCCGTCCCCATTGGCCCCGGTTGGCGGAGATGCGGGTGAAGGGAAACGTGTTGGAGCTGACCGGCGATGATCTCTCCTTTTCCGAGGAAGAGGCGGCGGTGTGGCTGGCTGACGAGTACGGGATCGCCCTTTCGCCGGACGACTCCAAACGGCTCCATGCACAGACGGGGGGATGGGTACTGGCCCTTCGGCTGATCGGGGAAAAGTTCGCCAGATTCCGCAGGATGGAAGAGCAGTTCGCCGAGGAGATTGGGGCGGAGTTGTTTCCTTTTCTGGATGCGGCGGTATGGGAGAAACAACCCCACGATGTCCGGCGGTTTTTTATGCAGACAGCCCTATTGGATGCGTGGTCTTTGGAGGATTTGGAGGCATCGTATCCGGAGGCGGACGCCCGACAAATCCAGGAGCATCTCCTGCGTCAACACCTCTTTCTAAGGCGGACAGAGGAGGGGGCCTTTTGCTACCTCCCCCTTTTCCGGAATTACCTTCGACAAAAGTTGGAACAGAGGCCTGAAGAACGGCTTTCCTTTTACCGTTTCGCTGCCGAGCATTACTGTCGGAACCGGCGGTTTGACGAAGCGGTTCGCCTGATGCTCGAGACGAAGGATGCCGAGAGCATCAGCCGTTTTTTGGAGGAACACGGCCCGGCGATGTTGGATCAGGGCCGGCTGGATCCGATTGAAACGGCCCTTTCTGAATTGCCCGAAGAGGTGAAGGATCGGCGCTATTCGCTCTGGGTGTTGGAGGGGGAAGTGAATCGGTACCGTTGTTCCTATGCCCGGGCGATGGACTGCTATGCCCGCGGGGAGCGGCTGGCCGAGGACAGGGGAGATGTCCGGGGAGTCAGCATGGCCCTCGAGGGGCAGGCGCGAATTTTCCTCGATACGATCCAACCCCAGGAGGCGGAGCGCCTCTTGAATCGCGCCTTGGATGTGTTGGAGGGCGTCGCGGGGGCGGAAAAGCAGCGGAGGCGTCTCACCCGTTTGATCGCCGAAAACCTGGTCAATTACGGCCGGGGCGATGACGCCGGCGAGTGGGTGGCCAAGAGCAGGGAGCCGCCCGACGGGGAGGAGGAGTTGGAGGCCCGCTATTACCTGCGAACCGGCCAGCTGGTTCAGGCCAAACAAATTCTAGAACGAAAAAAACGGGTGGAGACGGGCCGGGAAAGACTTCGCCTTCCCCGATCCCACCGGGAAACGGATGTCCTGTTGTCCCTGATCCACGCGATGATGGGGGAGCCTGAACGGGCCAAGCAATTTGCCGAAGCCGGCATCATGCAG
>JAJYSD010000051.1 GCA_021793745.1 Bacillota bacterium | reverse complement strand
GCTCCGGCACCCGAAAGCCGCAAAAAAAATAACCCCTCAGGGTGTATGCGCCACAATAAACCCGGAGGGGGCGAATCGTCACGAAGGGGTGTGCCGCGGAGGAAGCGGCACACCCCTTCCCGATCCTTGATGTGATGGGGTTTGGCTATCCCGTTTTAAGCCACTCGCTGATCCGTTCCGTCAAATCCGGTGTCAGCTTCAACACGCTTTGGGCGATGAAGGATTCCTGAATCGCTTCACGTCCCGTTTCCCAGGGAAGGAAGTTCACCAGATGAACACCGAGGAAGATGATCAAAAACACCTGGATCAGGGTGAGAGCGACGCCCCCGAGGCGATTGATCTGGGAGAGGACGGGGATGTCGAACAGCCGGGTCAAAAGCCGGGCAATCATCGACACGAGAATTTTGACCCCCACAAACAGGAGCAGGAAAGCGATCGCGCGGTAGATGATTCCTTCGATCGGAAGGAGGGCGATCCATCCGGCCTCCACCTTCTCCAGCAGAGGAAGGCGCTCCTGAAGCACTCCAGCTACGTCACCGGCAAAGCGGTATGCCACCAGGAGGGCGAAAATCACCCCCAACAGGGAAAAGGCTTGAAGGATCAAGCCTCGCTGATAACCACGGAAAACCCCTCCGGCGATCAGCAGGAGAAGGAACCAATCCAAGCCGTTCATCCCGTCCACTCCTAGGGCTGGTCATCTTCGATCAGGTGAAGGATCTCGTCATATTCCCGCTTCAATTTGAGATAGGCATCGGCGATGTTGACCGCCGACAGGACCGCCAGCCGCGTCGTGTCCAGCCGGGGATTGCTCTTGGCGATCTGCCTCATCTTGTCGTCCACATGGGAAGCCACTTCCCGCATATATCCGGGACTCGCCTTTCCGACAATCTGGTATTGCTGACCGTAAATCTCAACGCTCAATTTGTTTTTGGTCATCGGAATGCCTCCTCCACAGCGTGAAGGTGTGTATCATGTTTCTTTCGCCCTGTGAAGGGGTACTTCCTGCATTTGCCGGCGCTCAGGCGCGCAGCCGGGCCCCGAAAATCCTCTCCAGTTCGTCGACGACGGTCTGATGGAACTTCGCCACTTCCTCGTCGGTCAGTGTTCGGTCCTTCGCCCGGTAGATGAGGGAGTAAGCGAGGCTCTTCTTTTCATTACCCACTTGTTCACCGGTATACACGTCGAACAGGGTGACCGACTCCAAATATTCACCGGCGGCCCTGCGGATCACCATCTCCACCTCGGCGGCGGGAACCGACGCATCGACCACAATCGCCAAATCCCGGGGGGAGGCCGGATAGCGCGGAATCGGACGGAACCGGAGGTCCCTTCGGGTTGCATTCAGCAGAATCTCCAGATCCAGCTGAAAGGCAAAGGTATCCTTCAGATCCATCTCCTCCGAGAGGCGAGGATGGATTTGACCCAAGACCCCTGCAAACCGCCCATCGATCTGAATCTCCGCCGTCCGGCCCGGGTGGAATCCCTCCGGCTGAGCGGGGCGGAACTCCACCTTTTCAATCCCCAGCCGTTTAAAGAGCGACTCCAGAACTCCCTTTACACGATAAAAATCGGAGGCATTTTGTCCCCGCCAATGGATGGGTTCCATCGGTCCCGTCCACAGTCCCGCCAACTCCCACCGTTCCTCGGGAAGGTCCGTCAGGGGCTGCGTTTTCGCCAAATAGACCCGGCCGATTTCGAAAAGGGCCACCCGATCCTGCCGGTGGTGCACATTGTAAGCGGCCGTCTGGATGAGATGGGGCAACAGGCTGGTCCGGAGCACGCTTCGCTCATCGCTGATGGGCATGTTGAGGGCAATCGGCCGGACCTCGGGATGAAGGGACAAACCCTTCTCCAGTTGCGGCGAGGTCAGGCTGTAGGTGACCGCCTCATTCATCCCCAGGTGCCGCAGGGTGTGGCGGATGATTCGGTGCAAGCGCTGCTTGCGTGTCAGGCCGCCGCGGCTCTGGGAACCGTGAAGGGCAGCTGCGGGAATCCGGTTGTAACCGTAAAGGCGAGCCACCTCTTCGATGATGTCCACCTCGATGTGCAGGTCATTACGGCGCGACGGTACCTGCACCCGGTACACGGCGCCCTCTTTTTCTGCGGGAAAGCGGAGGCGACGGAAAATGTCCATCACGTCTTCTTCCCGGATGTCCACCCCCAGGAGGGTGACAATCCGCTCGTGACGGACCGGGATCACCTTCTCCGCGACTTCGCCGCTTCCTTCCACGACGATCGGTGATGCCACCCGACCCCCGGCCACTTCCACCAAGAGTTCAACGGCGCGCATCAGCGCCGGGACAATCCGGGCCCGGTCCACGCCCTTTTCAAACCGGTTGCTGGCCTCGGAGCGGAGTCCCAACCGGCGCGAGGTTCGGCGGATCAGCACCGGATCAAAGCAGGCCGATTCGATCAGAACCCGGGTGGTTCCGTCCTTCACCTCCGAATCGGCTCCGCCCATGACGCCGGCAAGTCCCAGGGGGGTGTCCCCGTCGGTGATCAGGAGGGTGTTCTCATCGCACTCCCGGGTCACTCCGTCCAGCGTATCGAACCGCTCCCCCTGCCGGGCCCGGCGGACAAGGATTTTCCCGCCCGAAACCCGGTCGTAATCAAAGGCGTGCAGGGGTTGACCGTACTCCAACATGACGTAGTTGGTCACATCGACGATATTATTGATGGGCCGCACTCCCGCCGCGATCAGCCGGTTTTGCATCCACTGGGGAGAGGGTCCCACCCGCAATCCGTCGACGACCTGAGCCGCGTATACGGGGCAGTCTTCCCTAGATTCCACGGCGACGCTCACGGGCAGCGCTTCACCGGATACGGGCAGCTCCTTCGGCTTCGGCAGGTTGAGGCCCCGGTCAAAAACGGCTCCGGCTTCATAAGCCATTCCGATCATGCTCAAACAGTCGGCGCGGTTCGGCGTCAGATCCAGTTCCAACACCTTGTCGTCCATGCCCAACAGGGAGCGGATTTCCTGCCCCACCTCCGCCTCCCCGGTCAGGACGAGAATCCCTTCCGTGAGCACTTTGGGAAGCATCTTCTCCGGCAGGCCCAGCTCCCCCGCCGAACAGATCATTCCCTGGGATTCGACGCCGCGGAGCTTCGCTCGCTTGATGCGGATCCCCCCCGGCAGCTCCGCGCCTTCCAGGGCGACGGGGACCAATTGCCCCTCCGCCACGTTGGAGGCCCCGCACACGATCTGGAGCAGATCTCCCTGACCCACATCCACCCTGCACACGCGCAATTTATCCGCACCGGGATGGGGCTCCACCGATTTTACACGGCCCACCACCACCCGAGAAACCCCCGGATTTCGATCCTCCACGGCATCCACGGCCACACCGGTCCGGGTCAAGGTTTCCGCCAGCTCTTCGGCGTCAACGCCCGAAAGATCCACCATCTCCTTCAACCACTCACAAGATACGCGCATCGTCTATCCCCCTCAAACCGATTGGTACTGTCGAAGGAATCGAAGATCGTTGGTATAAAAGTGACGGATATCGTCCACCCCATACTTCAGCATGGCAATCCGTTCCACCCCCATGCCGAAGGCGAAACCGGTGTATTTCTCCGAATCGTAACCCGCCATTTCCAACACCCGAGGGTGCACCATTCCGGACCCCAAGATCTCGATCCATCCGGTCCCCTTGCAGGTCCGGCAACCTTCACCGCCGCAAATGATGCAGGAAATGTCCACCTCGGCGCTGGGTTCGGTGAAGGGAAAATAACTGGGCCGCAGTCGCACCTGCTGGTTTTCTCCGAACATTTTCCGGGCAAAGGCTAACAGCACTCCGTTCAATTCACTCATCGACACCCCGCTGTCCACCACCAGCCCCTCAATCTGCATGAACTGATGGGAGTGGGTGGCGTCATCCTCATCCCGGCGGTATACCTTCCCGGGCCCGATGATGCGGACCGGCACCTGTCCCTCCCGGGCGCGCAGGGTTCGCACCTGAACGCCGGAGGTATGGGTCCGCAGCAGGATATGGGGCGTGATGTAGAAGGAGTCCTGCATATCCCGGGCCGGGTGATCCTTGGCGATATTCAAGGCTTCGAAGTTGATCTCGTCCCACTCCACCTCCGGCCCCTCCGCCACTTCAAAGCCCATCCCGATGAAGATATCCTCGATCTCCTCGATCAGCGCCGACAGGGGGTGAATCGACCCCATGGGCCGGGGATCGCCGGGCAGCGTCACATCCAAAGCCTCTTTCTTCAGCCGCTCCTCCAGGGCGCGCTCGGCCAACTCCTCTTCCTTTTCCGCGATCAGCCGCTCCAGCTCCCCGCGGATTTCATTGGCCAAACTGCCCACCTTCGGGCGATCCGCCGGAGGAACATCCTTCATTCCCCGGAGGATCGACGTAATCGCTCCCTTCTTCCCCAAATATTTAACGCGCAACTCCTTCAGTTGATCAGAACGATCCGCAGCAGCAATCGCTCGCTGGGCTTCCTCGCGCAATGCGTTTAAGCGCGAAAGCATCCCGGACACTCCTTTCCTCGATATAAAAAAATCCCTCGCCCAAAGGGACGAGAGATCGCGGTACCACCCTTTTTGAACGACAAGCCGCCACGGCATGCCGTTCCCCTCTGTTCGCAATAACGGGCGAACCCGGTACTCCCTACTCGGAACCCCTTTCAGGAGACAGCTCTGGAGCGAACTTCGAACCGCCGTTTTCCTGGAGATGCTCTCAGTCGCGACATCTCCTCCCTGTAGGTACGTACGGCCTACTTCTCTCCTTCATCGCCTTGGACCGTAAAATTTGCTATATAGTATAGCGAAATTTTCCGGAAGCGGCAACCCGACTAGCCGTCCTCCCAGCTCTGCCGGAGCCGCTCGTACAGCAACACCGCCGCAGTCACCGATACATTGAGGGACTCGACGCCGCCGGGCATCGGAATGCAAACCATCCCGTCCACGAGGCGTTCCAGGGCGGAATCGACTCCCCGCCCTTCATTGCCGAGCAGAAAGGCGGTCCGGGAAGGATACGCCAATTGAAAATGAAGCGTCTTCGTCCGGGGATGGGTCCCGACCACTGTAAAGCCTTGTCGGCGGAGATCCGGGATGGCACGAGAGAGGTCCGCCTGTCGAATCGGCATGCGGAAGAGGGAGCCCATCGCCGCCCGGACGGTTTTGCTGTTGTAGGGATCCACCGTTCCCCGTCCGAGCCAGACGGCCGTCGCCCCCGCCGCCTCCGCCGTCCGCAGGATCGTCCCCAGGTTGCCGGGATCCTGCACCGCATCCAGGAGAAGGAGCGTCTCCTTTTCCCGGAATGAAACCTCCTCCCGCTTCCGGGGAATCTCCAGTTCCGCCGCAATCCCCTGGGGTGTCTCCGTATCCATCAGGCTGCGGAACAAGGGAGCGGGAAGGCGGTACACCGGAAAGGAGCCCTGACGGATCCCCGGGATCTCCGTCAGCAGCTGCTCCCGGCCCTCTTCCACCAGGCAGGCCCGCACCTTCCATCCGGCATCCATCGCTTCCATCAGAAGATGGGGCCCCTCCGCCAGTAGGGATCCGTATTTCTCCCGCCCCTTCCGGCGGTGCAGCTTACGCCAACGCTTATACTGTACATTTTGATTGGAGCTCAAAAAGCGGATATCCACTAGGAATCAAGCCTCTTCCTCCAGCTTTTTCAGATCCCGGTTGTGTCCGAGCACCATCAGCACGTCCCCGGCATGAATCACATCGTGGGCCGACGGGGACACATTCATCCGCTCCCCGCTTTGGATCGCGATCACGTTGCAGCCGTAGCGGGCGCGAAAATTCAACTCCTTGAGGGATTTCCCGCTGAACTTTTGTCCCGCACTGATCTCCACGATGCTGTAGTCCTCGGACAACTCGATAAAATCCAGGATGTTAGGGGATATCAGGGAATGAGCGACCCGGACGCCCATGTCTCGTTCCGGGAAAATCACCTTGTCGGCGCCGATTTTGTAGAGCACCTTCCCGTGAAGGTCGTTTCGGGCCTTCACCACGATCTTTTTGACGTCCATCTCCTTCAGGATCAAGGTGGTCATGATGCTGGACTGGATATCATCCCCGATGGAGACGACCACCACGTCGAAATTGCGGATGCCCAGTGCCTTCAGGGCCTTTTCATCGGTGGAGTCCGCCTCCACCGCATGGGTGACCAAGGCGGCGAAGGCCTGCACCCGTTCGGGATCGCGATCGATAACCAAAACTTCGTTTCCCATCTCAACCAGCGTTCTGGCGACGCTTCCCCCGAACCGTCCTACGCCGATCACGGCAAACTGCTGTCTCATCGGATCCGATCCTCCCGGTTTCGATGAGATCCATTATATCACAGCCCAACGGGGGGACCAACGGATAAAGAATGAGGGAGGGGACACAATAGTCACCAAGAGGAGGGACGCCCTGATGAACATCGATGTACGCGGAGCTGTCATCCATAACATTCAACACATGTCGAAACAGGAATTGACCGAGATGGTGAACGACACCCTGCAGCAACAAGAAGAAAAATTGCTCCCCGGTCTGGGAGTGCTGTTCGAGATCATCTGGGAAAACAGCGAACCTGCTTCCCGCAAAGAAATGATCTCCACCCTTCATGAAAATCTTCCCCGGGACCGTGCGGTTCCCCCCGTATCCCCTTCCTGACCGCCAAAAAGACGGGACAGCGATTTTCCGCCTCGACTCCATCGCAGGAGCCGCCCGGCGGAAAATCGGTCCCGCCAACCCGGTCTGCATCCCGAGAAGATGAAACCATCCCGTTTTGGGGATCCGAAGGCAAAGGCCGGGATTCGAAAATTCCCCTCACCCGGCTTTATTTTTGCATTTGCTCCCGGTACTTCGCCGGCCTAAAGGACCTCCTTCGCCCGGGGCGCGTCATCGAAACGGCCTCGGTGCGAACCATCGCAGAAGGGTTTCTTCTGGGACAATCCGCACCGGCACAGGGCGAAGGATTTTTCCACCGCATACCGGTTTCCTTCCGCATCCACCAGCTCCACATCACCGGTTACCAAATAAGGCCCCTTGTCTCGAATGCGAATCTGAACTTTTGCCACAGCCCTTCCTCCTCTAGTCCCGTGATCTCGTTCCTTATTATGTTACCCCGAATCCGGAGGAGATCAACCGCTTTCCCCTGCAACGCCCGCGGCCTGGCACCGGGTTCAGATCCGCCCATTCAAAGACGAAGATGCCCCGTCAACCCCGTTTCCCACTCCACCGGGCAAAAAAAAATACACCTCCGACCATCGCCGGAGGTTTAATAAAAATAGTCGTACCCGCCATATCCGTATCCGCCGTAGCCGTATCCGCCCCAAAAGCCGAACCAAAAGAGACAGCCCAGCACGATCA
>JAJYSD010000050.1 GCA_021793745.1 Bacillota bacterium | reverse complement strand
ATGTGGACGTCATCTTTGCGATTGCGCGCTGGACCCATATCGCCAGCGGATTTACCGCGCTGCTGGTTTTCTGGATTCCGATCATCGTCCGAAAAGGCGGAAAAGCACACACCCGCTTCGGCTGGATCTATGTCGCCGCGATGGCCCTGGTATCGGTGTCAGCGCTGTATATGGGCATCTACCGCATCGCCTGGAACGCCGGGTCCGATGAACAGGCGATCCCCTTCTCATGGTTTCTGATCTTCATCGCCATTCTCAGCGGCGCCGCCGCCTGGTACGGAATTCGCGTGCTCCGCTACAAGAGGAGGACGGTGCCCCACCGTCATGCCGCCGACCTGCTGTTTCCCGCGCTCCTGATCATTTCCGGGATCGGGATCTGCCTGTACGGCTGGAGCATCGGTTTTCCACTGCTGCAGTACTTTCCCTTCCTGGGATTGTTTCTCGGCAGCGCCCAGCTGTTGTACTGGCTGACCGCGCCGAAGCGACGTTCCCACTGGATCGTCGAACATCTCATCGGCATGCTGTCCTGCTGCATATCAACCGTGACCGCCTTTGTCGTCTTCGGCGCCCCCAGGCTCCTCGGCATCCCATCCGTAAACCTGCTCCTCTGGTTTCTGCCCACCATCGCGATCGTCCCGATCATTGTCGGGTTCTCGATCCATTATCAGAAAAAAATGGACCATCGACGGACCGCCTGATCGCCACCTTTGCACAGCGATACAAGGAAAACGGACTCGGTTCGGGCCGGACCATCAACCGCCAATCCTTCCCAAAGGAGCGGTTTATTTTTTGCATAAAGGGTGAAATGATCTCGAATCATTGAATTAAAACCAGGACGGCGGCAGGCGAAAAGGGGCGGCGCCGAGGGAAAAACAGCGACAAGCCTGGACAGGATTGACAAAGCTGCCCTCCCCCGGTTTCAACAGGCTTTCCGGGTCCGCACGGCTGATCGGGCCCGAATGAACACATTTCCGGCAACAAAACAGGAAATTTTCCCTTTCCCCTGCCCGGCTTCTTGGCTCTTCCTCTCGAGACATTCTCCTCCACAGTTTCGTTGAATCTCATTCCCTCGCCATTGAAATTCCAATATCCGCAACCTGTTATTCCTTGTTGTTAAAATGATGAACAATAAATTATAATAAAAACGAAAGGAGTGGATGAAATGCCAAAAAAACGGCTGATTACAGCATCAGAAATTCAAAAGTTTTGTTATTGCCAGGAACAATTTCGCCTGGAGAAGCTGGATGAACAAGGACAGCTGGATTGGCCGCAAAAGCCGGACACGGGCCGATTGGAAGAGGGCATTGAATACCACAAGCATTTCCGACAAAGGGAGGCGACGGTCCCGAGAAGTCAGGTCATGTTGATCGTTTTGGGGATCATTTTCGGCTTCATCTGCCTGGTATTGATGACCCGTTAGGGGGGATGAGGGTTGAAATGGATCCTTGCACTCCTGTTGATCGCCGGTCTCATCGGGTATCTCATCGGGTATTGGATCCAAAAGAACAAAAAACCGAAGGGAAAACTGCTTTTCTCCGACTTGAACGGAACCGGCCGTGCCTGGGTGGACCCGGTATGGGGGATCAAAGGGAAACCGGATGAGGTTTGGGAAAACGACGGCCGCTTACATATCGTCGAGATCAAATCGGGGGCTCCAAAGAAAAACGCCGCCTATCGCAGCCATGTCATGCAATTGGCGGCCTATATGCGGCTTGCTGAGGTTCGATTCGGCAAACCCGTCGAAGGCGGGGAAATCCGTTATTCCAACGGGAAAACCTTCCGTTTTCATTGGGATTATCAAATGAAAAAGGATCTCCTCACCGTGTTGCAACAGATGCGACAGGTCGAAGAAACGGGAGAAACCTTTGTCTCCGTGACGGCCAATCAATGCAGGAGCTGCCTTTACAACCCCGTTTGCGAAAAGAAGAGGTACGCACGAAGCGGGTGACGACACGATATCCGGGAATTTAGCGGCAACGCCGTTTCGGACAGGTTTGGCAGAGCTGTCCGTCCCCGAGCTCGCAATAGAGACAACAGGTTTTCCGGATCCGTACCGGCTGGTCGCATCCGGGAAGACAACACTTCTCGCAGAAAAACCGCTTTATCGGGTTTTTCCGTTCTCCGAACAGCGAGGGCCGGGCGTTCAGCATGTAGTGAAAGTCCTCGGCGATGCGCCTCCTCTGTTCCTCCCCGACTTTCCCCGGCATGTACGTCTCGTACATCCAGTACAAATAAACCGATGCATTCTCCCAAAGGACGGCGGTGGATAGTCCGGACACCCCGGAAACCGTATGGATCACCTTCGCGAGATGATCCCGGAAAACGGCCCCGACCACCTCCTCCCGCCAGGTGAGGCGGCCGCTCCCTTCCGGCGATGAAACGCCCCGGTCCTTCAGATGCAGCCGGGTGCGCCAGGCACCTTCCCCGGTAAAGGTGACTTCGAACAGGCAGTTATCCGGTTCCAAATTGAGCCCTTTGTCCAGAAGGGTCATCGCATAAAAGGCCGGTACCAGCAGGCTGTAACTGTAATGCTTGATAAGCTGGGAAGCGGTCACAAAAGGGGAGGGGGATTTCAGCCGTTCCGTCAAATCGCGGAGAAAATACGCGGCCTGGTCCCGATCCATCAGGACGCGGGGATCAATCCAACCGGTGTCGGCTCGGAGCTGGGTCGCCATGTTGCACTCCGCTTCGAGGCGGGTCATCTCTTCTTCACTGAGTGTCGACGGCGCGAAGGCTTTCATGGTCCTTTCGCCCCCCTTTTCCACAAGGAATGCACAACGGTTTTCCGTAGACCGGATCCGGCATGATCAGGCATTCGAGGCCGAACACCTTTTGGACCAGTTCCGGAGTGATGACTTCCTCCGGTTTTCCGTGGGCATAAACCGTCTTGTCATGCACGACAACCACGTTGTCCGCATAGCGGACGGAAAGGTTTAAATCGTGAAGCACCATGATGATGGTCCTGCCCTCGTTCCGATTCAACGCATAGAGCAGATCCAGGATGTCGATCTGATGGGCCAGATCCAGGTAGGTGGTCGGTTCATCCAGCAAAATCGTGTCGGTCTCCTGGGCGAGAACCATCGCGATCCAGACCCGCTGCCGCTGTCCGCCGGACAGGGAGTCCACCGGACGGTCCATGAATTGTTCCAGACGGGTGGTTTTCAGCGCCTTTTTTACAGCCCGCTCATCCTCGGCGGACCATTGCTGCAACAAATTTTGATAGGGATACCGCCCTTGCTTCACCAGCTGAAACACCGTGAGTCCCTCGGGGCACTCCGGGGATTGGGGAAGGATGGCCATTTTTCGAGCCACCGCTTTGGTGGACATCGTGGAAATCGCTTTTCCGTCGAGGAGAACGGCTCCATCCCGGGGTTTCAGCAACCGGGCCAGCGACCGGAGCAGCGTTGATTTTCCGCTGCCGTTGGCACCGATCAGGACCGTGATCTTCCCCTTCGGGAAAACGTGATCCAACCCCTCGATCACCACACGCTCTCCGTAGGCCAATGTGAGGGCTTTCGTTTCCAACCCGTTCATCCCCGACACCCCTTCAATTTCGTGTCCGAAGCAACAAATAGATGAAGTACGGTGCACCGATCGCCGATGTAAACACCCCCGCGGGAACCTCCATGGGCGAAAACGCCGTCCGCCCGATCCAATCCGCTCCCAGGACCAGGAAGCCGCCAATCAGCGCAGACACCGGGACCAGGGCCCCGTAGGAGGAGCCGACGATTCTCCGTCCGATGTGCGGCGCCATCAGGCCGACAAAGCCGATGCCCCCGACGAAGGCGACGGCGCTCCCTGCGAGGGCGCTGCTGACGGCCAGGAGGAAAAGTCGTTCCCGCTGCACCCTGCTCCCGACGCCCCCAGCGATCGCATCGCCCAGCTCCTGAATGTTCAGGTGCCGTGCGCTGATCCAGATCCAGGCGATCAGCAGGAGGGCCCAGGGGAGAAGGGTGGTCACCTGGTTCCAGTTGGCACCGTTTACACTCCCGGTTGTCCATATGTGAACCTGCGTCGCCAGATAGATCGGACCAAACAGGATCATGATCGTCGTCAAGGCCTGTACGGCGTGGGTCAAACCAATGCCGATCAGCACCAGGCGCAGGGGGGTGACGCCGCCCTTCCAAGCCAGAGCGTATACGATCGTTCCCATGAGAAAAGCGCCGAGAAAGGCCGCCAGGGGTAACCATTGGATGCTGACGGTCAAAGCATTGGCCCGGTCGCTGAATACCGTCAAAAAGGTGACCACCGCAAGGGAGGCTCCGCCGGTGATCCCCATCAGGTCCGGCGACGCCAGCGGGTTGCGGATGATCCCCTGCAACACGGCTCCGGAAGCGGCCAGTGCCATCCCGGCCAACAAGGCGAGCAGGATGCGGGGCAGCCGGAAGGACCGGACCACCAACTCGTGCATCCCTTCACCGGCTCCGAAGAGGGCCTTCACCACCTCCGCCGGAGGGATGGACATATCCCCGGATCCCAGGCTGAGGATTGCCACGCCGGCGACCAGCAGGAGAAAGGCGCCCAGCGCAGCGACCGCTTTTTTGTCCACCAGCAGGGAAACCCGTTTCCATCGAAGGGGAGTATACCGGTTCATAGGCGATTCAACCCCCTTCGCGCGATATAGACGAAGAAGGGGGTCCCGATCAAGGCGGTCATGACGCCCACCGGCACTTCGTTCGGCATGATGATATACCGGGCGCCGATATCGGCGAGGAGCAGCAAGATCGCTCCGAGCAGGGCGCTATAGGGGATGACCCAGCGATGATCCATGCCCACCAGGCTCCTCGCCACGTGGGGGATGACCACCCCGACAAAACCTACGGGACCGGCGATGGCCACGGATCCTCCCGCCAGAAGCACGACGACGACACCGGCAAAAATTTTGACGATCAGGATCCGTTGACCCAGGCTGGCAGCCACATCCTCCCCCATCAGCAACACATTCAACGGACCGGAAATCATCAGGGCCCCCAACCAGCCGGCGGCGAGATAGGGCAAAAGGGAGGTGAGCACCTCCAGCTTCCTGCCCTCCACGGATCCCGCCAGCCAGAACATCACCTCTTCCAGGGCTCTTTCGTTCAACGCCAGCATCCCCTGGGTCAAGGAAGCGAACAGGAGCCACATCGATGCCCCCGCCAGGGTCAGCTTCACCGGCGTCAAACCGCCCGCTCCCACCCCACCGAGCAGGTAGACGATGACGGTGGTGCAGGCGGCCCCGAGGAAGGCGACCCAGGCGAATTGGTGGATGGACGAGACCGAAAAAAAGGCGGCCGACAAGACAATGGCAAACCCGGCGCCGGCATTGATTCCGAAGATGTCCGGCGACGCCAGCGGATTTCTCGTCAACCCCTGCAACAGGGCCCCCGCGATCGCCAGGCTCATCCCGACCGCCGCACCAATCAACGCCCGCGGCACGCGGTTTTTCAGCACGATGATGTGCTCCTTGGAACCGTCGAAGGCGGTCAGCGCATCCAGCGCCGTCTTCCAGCCCACTTCGGTATAGCCGTACACCGCGCTGCAGCCGGCAAACAGGATGACCAGCAGGATACCCACTGCGATACCCGCGGCTTTTTGGCGTGTGGTCTTTATCAAAACACTCACGGATTAGTACCTTTCTCTCGGGATGAAGATCTCACCACCAGTCTATACGGGTTTTGAATGACTGTCAATGATAATCATTATCATCTCCCGGTTGACAAGGCGTTATTCAACGGGCTATCCTAATCATTGGTAATGAAATTCATTTTCAATTACACGCGGGAGGTTCCATATGTTTGCAAACAAACTCCGCTGGATCGCGGCCACCCTCGTCCTGCTGCTGGCGTTGACCGCCTGCGGTTCCAACACCGGGACCGGTTCAAGCGATCCAAAGGATTCCTCTTCCACTTTTGTCGTCGAACACGCGATGGGAAAAACGGAAGTCCCCGAAAATCCCCAACGGGTCGTCATCCTGACCAATGAAGGGACGGAGGCCCTGCTGGCCCTGGGCATCAAGCCGGTAGGGGCGGTGAAATCCTGGTTGGGGGACCCCTGGTATGACTATCTAGCGGACCGGATGAAGGGGGTCGAAGTGGTCGGGACGGAAAGCGACATCAACCTGGAAGCCATCGCCGCCCTGGAGCCCGACTTGATCATCGGCAACAAGCTGCGCCAGGAAAAGTGGTACGACCACCTCAGCCAGATCGCCCCCACCGTATTTTCCGAAACCCTTCGCGGCGATTGGAAGATCAATTTTGAGCTGTATGCCAAAGCGGTCAACCGGGAGGAAAAAGGGCAGGAACTGATGGAGGCATTCGATCGGCGAATCAAAGAGATCCGGAATCAGCTGGGCGATCAGGTGAACCAAGAGATCTCCGTCGTCCGCTTCATGCCCGGAAATGCGCGGATCTACTACAAGGACTCCTTCTCCGGCGTGATCCTGGATCAGATCGGCTTTAAACGTCCACCTTCCCATGACAAACAGGAATTTGCCGACGAGGTGACCAAGGAGCGCATTCCCGACATGGAGGGGGATGTCCTCTTCTACTTCACCTATGAAACGGGAGACGGCGAAGCGGTAAAAACGGAAAAGGAATGGACCGGCGATCCCCTATGGAAAAAGCTGAAGGTGGTCAAGAGCGGAAACGCCCACAAAGTGAGCGACGCGATCTGGAACACCGGGGGTGGAATCCTCGCCGCCAATCGGATGCTGGACGATATCGAGAAGTTTTTCCTCAAGGACAAGCATTAAACCCGCCCAAACAGGAAACGCCCCGGCTGTTTTGCCGGGGCGTACTTTCCCTGCGGGCGGGAGAGCGACTCTCCGCCTCATCGCCAAGGACGAATCGGTCCGCAAAATCAGCTTCCGACCCTTGCATCACATCGGATCCGCACAGTGGGTCGTTTTCTTTCTAAAACCCCTTTTCCGCTATGCCGCCCTTCCGGACCGGCGACCTTCCCCCATCGGCGCAGGATAGAGGAGCGCCAGGAGCACGAAGGTCAAAAAGGCCAATGCGAGGGCGTAAAAAAGGCTGCCGCCCCCGATATAGTGGATGAGCAATCCCCCCGCATAGGGGCCCATCATGCATCCCACACTGAAGTGGGCTCCGGCGATGGCGTTCGCCTCCGGCATGTGGCTGGAGGGGAGGAGATCCGCCAGATAGGCCAATCCCAGGGAATAGAGGGAGCCGAGGAGCCCTCCGATCAATCCGAACAGGCCGAGCAACATCGCCGGTTCTCCGCTGAAGGAAGGGACGACCGCCAACCCCATTCCCCCCAGCAGGCAGATCGTCATCAGCACGTTTTTTCGACCGTACCGATCACTCAGCATGCCGAGGGGCATTTGCAACACGAGACCG
>JAJYSD010000049.1 GCA_021793745.1 Bacillota bacterium | reverse complement strand
CAAACCGCCCCTGATACACCAATCCCGTCGCCCCCGAACCCAGGGTGGAGATGAAAGGACTCCAAACCCACTTGGCCCAGCCCGGACCCGCCGTGGCCCAGACCGTATCCGTCTCCCGGACCCCCCACCACTTTTTTGCCGCCACCGCCTGATGGGCGATGGCCCAGCTGTGATGATGAATCACTCCCTTGGGCCCGCCGGTCGTGCCCGACGTGTAGGAAATAAACGCGATGTCGTCGCTCCGCACCTGGGGCAAAGTTACCGAGCCATCCTGAACCGCCACCTCTTCCATCGGAATCCAATCGCCGCTCCCCTCGCCGCGCGCGATCCGCAACTTGAGCCCGGAATAATCGGTGGCCGCCTCATCCACCCGTCCGGTGAGCATCCCGTCCGCAATCACCCCCGCCACTTCCGCATGCTCCATCCGGTAGCGGATATCCGAGGGCATCAGCATCTCCGAACAGGGGAGCACCACCAGACCCGCCTTCAAAGCGGCCATATACGCGATATAGGCCTCGGGAACCCGCGGCAGAAGGATCATCACCCGATCCCCCGGGCTCATCCCCGCCTGGAGCAACCCCCTGGCCAGGGCATCGGAATGCGCTTTCAATTCATGATAGGTCAGGGTCCGTTTGTCTCCGCGTTCATTCTCCCAACGGATCGCCACCTTGTTCCGGTCCGCCGCATGCCGGTCGATATCTTGGGTCATGTTATAATATTCCGGAATTCTCAATTCCACGACAAGACCCCCTTTGCGAAATGAAATGATTTATCCTTTCTTTCTACATTATCACAAAGGGATCCTGTTATCATTTTATTCCTTTTATAGCCAACAAAAAGGAGGCGGGTATTCCGCCTCCAGATGCGATTATTTTTGTTACTGAACAGCGCCGCCACCCAGTTGTTGTTGAGCCAGGGCGACCAGACGCTTCGTGATTTCTCCACCCACAGATCCGTTAGCCCGGGAAGTGGTTTCCGGACCCAGGTTCACCCCAAATTCCTGAGCGATTTCATACTTCAGCTGGTTCAAAGCCTGGGAAGCCCCGGGAACCAGCAGTTGGTTGGTGTTGCGCCGACGTTGCTGCTGCTGTTGTTGTTGGGCCATCTCGTCTCACCTCCTTGGTAGATGGTACTCTTATCTTGTGATCTTCTCAGAGATCGATACGAGTGAAATTTTGGTTGTCGGCCCGCTGACGGGGACTCCCGGCTTCCTTCACAGCCGCCCTCCTGCTCTCTCCAAGAGCGTTCGGGCCTCTTCTTCCCTCGCTTTATCCGTTACCACCGTCACTACCACATCCTCCGGAGCCTCCAATCCATCGGCTCCGGACAGGCCGCTCGCATCCGGATGGGACGCGGCCAACACGCCCGCATCCCGGCTGCTGATCGCCGCCCCCATCGCCACACTGGCCAGGGAAGAAGGCGGTTCGGAGATCGGGTTATCCAAATCGACGACGTTTTCGCCGGGAAATTGGGAAAAATGATCGATTTGAACCGTTGCGAAGCCCCGTTTTTTCAGTTCATCCACCGCCCGTTGCGCCCTTTCTTCCGTTTGAAAATAGGCGATAATGCCTTTTTCCTCCATCCGCACACCTCCTCCTCTTTCGTTTCACGGATAATATGGGTGTATCCGGACATCCCCATACCCGTTGCCGATGGAAGTTTTGCCCGGAGCATCCTGCCACGACGATTTCACACGCCAAGGCGGCAGACGAATAAAGGATCACGGCTTCAGGAACGTTAAGGCGTGAAGGCTGGAGACGGAAAGCGGCATCCCTGCCGCCCAAAGTTCCCGGCGGCTCCGGAACATCGAAAAACGTGAAAAGGGCTGCCAGTCCAAAGGACGACAGCCCTTTTCAGGCAACGAGCGCCCGATATAAGTATGCTGTATTCTCCATATTGAAAAAACCCTTCAGCAACATTTCAGCCCCGAAGGTCGGTTTTTCCACGGATTGCGGGGTTAGCTGGCTCCTTTCATCCTCAATTGTCGACGAAGTTTTTTCAGCCGCTCAATCTCCTCACGAAGATCATGCTGATACAAGAACTCGTGGCGAAGAACGGCCAATCGAAACTCCCTCTCCATACTGCGCAACTTTTCTTCGATTTCGCGCAATTCTTCCACCATGAGGAACCACCCCGTTCGCAGAAGATGAAAACCATGAACCTCGTCCACGGTTTTCCCACTCCTGTTAATACCCTTTTTTCGAAAGAATAAACCTCAAAAAACGGGGAAAATCCTGTTTGATTCCTGCCTCCGCGACAAATTCCTCGACGATCAAACAAGGGGAGGCGGTTGGCCTCCCCGGGTTTTCGACGACTCTTCGTCAATCTTCGCCTTTCCGCTCCACCGACTGATTCAGGCGGCGAACCAACACGGATGTGCGATACACCTTGTACATTTTCGCCGCATCCACCGCGGTCAACAGCCGGGTTCCCGCCGTCAGTGTATCCCCGTCCCGGAAGCGGACATAATCATATCTTTTCAGTTTGTTCAGGATTTCCTCCCATACTTCCTTACTTCCAATATGTTCATAAAAAAGGTCATAGACGACATTCCGATCGACGACCGGCTCCTTGATCCGTTTGCTCATGACGGGATCCAACCGGGGGTAAACCAGCAGGCCCCACAAAATCACCAACGCTGCGCGCGTCACGGCATCCCAGCTTTTATGTACAGGATCTGACTTCTTGTCCAGATCTCCCCGGGCTGTCTCTGGAAGAAGCGAACCGATTTCTCCGACGGATAAATTGCCCATTCTTAAAGCCTCCTTTCTTCCATCCATCAATGGTCGGATGCAGACGGAATGGGCTCCGTTGAAGGCCTGATGGGCCTCCACAGGGACTCGAATATTTTGACACCCTCGCTAGCAAATCAGTCTATAATACCTTTATGGTCGAAATCAGGAACAATTATACTTTTGATTGCCATAATTTCTGAAGAAATCGGAAGGATTGATCGCCTTTTTCTGCAATGTATTCTCATCACGATGAAATTTTACAAATGCCCGCCTGGAAATTTAGATTAAATTTCTGCTATATTGAAAAAGAGTGAAGTGTGAACAGGAGGAATCAGCCATGTTTGATACAAAAAAAGGCAAATATTCCGAAGAGGAAAACGAACGGATCATCACTGCATTAAACGAGGAATTGGCCAAGGGCAGGCCGGAACGGGAGGTTATCCGGGAATTGGCCAACGAGCTCAACCGGGGATATGCCGGGGTCGTCGCCCACGTCCGAAAGTTGCGGGCGGAACGCCCCGAGCGGTTTACAGCTGTTTCCTCCGGCAAAACCAAACCCCGTCTGAACAGCTGGTCCGCCGAGGAAGAAGAAACCCTGATTCAGACGGTGAATCAATTCGCCAAAGAGGGTAAACCTCTCACCGCGGCAATCGATGTGTTGAAGAAAAAACTTTCCCGCACCCCCGGAGCGATTTACCAACGGATTTATACTTTAAGGAATAAATATCCAGATAAATTTGCCCATCTGCCAAAACAGCGCCCGCGCCGACGAATACAGCCCAGCTGGGCGATGCAGAAACCGGTTATTCGCAAACTGGATGTTCCCGATTGGAAAGAGGGGCAGCCGGATACCGGCCGTCAAGAGGCCTCTGCGACGGCGGAAGTTCACAGGGAGACGTCTCCCGGGGGGCCGGAGATGAACACCGAGGAAACGTTGCTGATGAAAGCCTTTGAAGAACGGTACGGCCGGCTCAACCCCCAGGCCAAGGAACGGATGCTTCAACTGATGCGACGTTACGGCTGCACCCGGGTCTCCATCGCCCTGTTTACCCTGACAGAAAATAAAGCCTTTCCCACGATCGTCGTCAACTTCTTAGAGGAGCACCTAAAAAAGGAAAAACGGTTGTAACGCAAAAGGGCACGGGCGTCCAAAGCGCCTGTGCCCCGGCCAGAAATCGTCTCTATCCCGGAATTGAACGGTTAACCAGCCTCTGAAGATCTCGCGGTACAAAGGCCGCTCCTTTTTTTCACCTAGAGGGATTCCCGGACAGAATCCCGCCGCCGGATGGGGATGCTGGCGAAGATCACCGTCGTCCGGTCCCGACCCGTTTGCGGCCGTATCTCAACCTGACCGACGACGTCATATCCAAACTCATCGCAGAGCTCAATCAGGCGAGCGCGAAAGTGCTTCAACTTTTTTTCGTCAATCTCCGTACGCTGATAGCTGAGAACCAGAGACAGCCGATCATTGGCGGTATCCGCCGTACGGCGTTCCTTATCCCTGCCGAACAAATTGATCATGTTTGTATTCACCTCAGTCCTGGATCGGGCAATCGGTTACGCGATGGGAAACAAACGTTTCAGCCGATTGATCAGGCCGTTATCCTCCAGTTCCATAAACGGAACGGACTCGCCGTTTATCCGCCGGGAAATATTGCTGAAGGCCCGTCCCGCCAAGGATTTTGGATCCATGATCACGGGTTCCCCCGTGTTGGAGGAACGGATGATCCGCCTGTCCTCCGGAACGATCCCCAACAGGTTGACCGCCAAATGATTCTGGATGCGCTCGACGCTTAACATGTCGCCGGCCTTTACCATTCCCGGCTGCACCCGGTTGACGACCAGATCAATCTCCCGCAGATCAGCCGCCTCTAACAGACCGATCACCCGGTCCGAGTCCCGAACCGAGGGAATTTCCGGATTGACCACCAGTATCGCCCGATCCGCCGCAGCGATCGCATTCCGGAACCCGCCCTCGATGCCGGCCGGAGAATCGATCAAGATAAATTCAAACTCCTTTTTCAGCTCGTCCACGACCTGTTTGACCTGGGTCGGTGTCACTTCTTCCTTATATCGGGTCTGGGCCGCCGGAAGAAGGGCCAGGTTGGGAAATTCCTTGTGACGGACCAGGGATTGCCGAAGCTTGCACACCCCTTCGATCACGTCGATCAAATCGTACACAATGCGATTTTCCAAGCCCAGCATCAAATCCAACTTGCGAAGGCCGATGTCCGTATCGAGCAGACAAACCTTTCGACCCAACTGAGCCAGTCCGATCCCCACCGATGCGACGGTCGTCGTTTTCCCCACGCCGCCCTTTCCGCTGGTCACCGTAATCGCCACGGGTTCATGGTCCATTTTCGCTACTCCTTTCTTAAACCCTCTTAAACATCCATTCTACCAGTGGGTCGACGGTCCGGCGGCACCATAGCGATGGCCCACCGATGAATCTCCTCTTCCCCGCTTCTTTGTCAATCATCGGTTACATTTCGGAAGCTTTGACAACAGATTACAAGTTTCATCAATATTGTAACAAAGATGGAAAGGGAAAAAAAGCCGTAGATCGGGAAAGAAGGCGAAAAAGAGGAGAAATGAGCCCCTGTGGTGCCATGGGATGTTATTCCGGATCTTTCGGATTCCCCTTCTGTTTTTCAAATTGCTCCAGTTCCTTGGAAAACAGATGCCAGATCGCCATCGCCACCGTGGCGTCATCCAAATAGCCGAGGAGCGGAATCATATCCGGAACGATATCGGTTGGCAGAAAGAAATAGAGAAAACCGACTCCCACCAGGAGCTTCTTGAGGAAGCTCGTTTTCGGATGCCGAAAGTACGCGATCATCAGCTTCAACTTGTGAAGGACCTGCCCAATTCCACCCACCTGCTGGATTTTCCGGCCCCGGTTCCCCATCAAGATCGCTCCCCTCCCGGTTCAGCGACGCCGCCGCAGCGGTCAAGCGCCGGGTTGATTCACAGAAACTTTTCACCGCAATGGGGACAAGTGTTTACGAGTTCCTTTAACTGGTTTCCACACTCCGGACAGATGAAAATGGCCTCCCCGGTCACGGTTTGGAATTCGGTCAAGGCGCGCTGGCTGTTCGGCGCAACGGATGTCTGCTCTTTTCCCCTTGCTTCCTTTCCATTTTCCTCAGGTGATTCGGATGGCGAAGCGGAGGACTCGGATTGACGATGGCGGGAAGTTTCATCGGATGCCTGGGGCTCCACCTCGGAGACGGGCTTTTCAGGAGAGAGGGTCGTGGTCGCGTGGATCGTCGCTTGACAGACGGGGCACTGATCGGTCCCTCGATCAACAACGGCACCACAGGCGGGACAGTCGATCTTTCCCCGCACCAGAAGCAGGTCCTGCTCCATGGCAGTGATTTCGGTCTGGAGCTGGCGAATCGATTCGAGGACTTCCTTGATCTCCCCATCGATGGCCAGGCTCTCCGCCGGATCCTCCTTCCAGGCTTCATAGGCCAGAATGCCCAAGCGGCGATACAATCGATTGATATCTTCTTTTTTCCCCCGGATTCGCAAATTTAATCGGCTGATTTCCATCATCTGCTGAGACTTTTGACTGGCGGTTTCTACACCCTTTTCTAAACGGTGCCTCAATCCTTTCCAGATGCTCACCTGGAACCCCTCCATAACCTCATTTCCCTTCAATCATAGACGATAGCAGATTGCTCCCCGGTTCACAAGAAGGCGGGCAAAAAGAAAACCCCCGTCTGACCGGGGATCAAGGTTTCGACGTGACGTTCCCTCCGCTAAGGCTTAAAAATCATCGTCCAATCCGGGATAGGGCCGCCAGGGGCCGGGGGGCATATCCCAGAGATCCTCCTCCCAGGGACCCGGGGGACCCGACAATTCCGGTTGGAATCCAAAGGGTTCCCCCCACGGACCCTCCGGAGGAAATTCCTCCAGCATCGGCGGTACGCCACCGGGCGGGCCCGGACGTCGGCCTAACCGCGGAGGACCCCATCGTTTCCTGCCCCGCCGGCCAAGCAGGCCGGGGAGACCGGAGCCGCCTCGGAACAACCGAATGGGCATGCTTGTCACTCCTTGCGGGAAAAGTGGTGTACAGTGGAGAGTCCTGATATCCATATGCATCGGGGGACGGATGGGTATGGCCACACGACGAGGCGGGTGAAAATCCGCATCCACCCGGGGACATCGGTCCTCCCCGGGCACGCTATCCCTGCTCACCCTCCAAAATCTCCACGTATCCGTTGGTCCCGTCCACGCGGACATATTGGCCGTCCTTCAGGATGCGGGTCGCATCCTTCACGCTGACCACAGCCGGGATGCCGTATTCGCGGGCGACGACGGATCCGTGGGTCATCATGCCTCCCACTTCCGTCACGAGGGCTTTGGCCGAATGAAACAGGGGCGTCCAACCGGGGTCCGTGTAAGGAGCAACGAGGATTTCTCCTTTGTTCAGTTTCCCGTCTTCCAGCCGGCGGACGACTCTGACATACCCCTCCGCGACTCCCGAGGAGGCGGGAATGCCGGTCAAAGCGCCGGGAGGTGCCTTGTCGCTTACGAAATCCGCCGAAAAGGTTTCCCCTTCGCTGGTGATGACCAGGGGAGGGTGCAGCTTCCGGTAAAACTCCTC
>JAJYSD010000048.1 GCA_021793745.1 Bacillota bacterium | reverse complement strand
ACGTCGCTGATCACGTGGACCTTGATCAGGTTGGTGGTGCCGGACTGCCCCACGGGAACGCCCGCGGTGATCACCACCAAATCCCCGTGGCGGACGGTTTTGGAGGCGAGGGCCGAGTCGATGGCCGACTGCAGCATTTCATCGGTACTGCTTACCGCCCTCCCCTTCACCGGGTGAACGCCCCAGACCAGGGCCAGTTTCCGCATCACCCGCTCGTGGGGCGTGACAGCCACGATGGGTGCCCGGGGACGATACTTGGACACCATCCGGGCGGTATGGCCCGACTCGGTGGAGGTGATGATCGCCGCGCAATTCAGCGCCTCCGCCGTATGCACTACCGCCTGGCTGATGGAATCGGTGATGCTCGCCTCCAATTCCCGGCTCCGTTGCCGCAACAGATCCCGGTATCGAAGGGCCGACTCCGTCCGGGAAGCGATGCGGGCCATCGTCTCCACCGCCTCCACCGGGTATTTCCCGGCCGCCGTTTCCCCGGATAGCATGATGGCATCGGTGCCGTCCAGGATCGCATTGGCCACGTCACTGGCTTCCGCTCGGGTCGGGCGGGGATTGCGCTGCATGGAATCCAGCATCTGCGTTGCGGTGATCACCGGTTTTCCGAGCAGGTTGCACTGGCGGATCATCCGCTTCTGCACGAGGGGGACCTCCTCCGCCGGAATTTCAACCCCCAGATCCCCGCGGGCCACCATCAGCCCGTCGGCCACCTCCAGGATGGAATCCAGATTGTCCAAGCCCTCCTGGTTTTCGATCTTGGCAATGATCGGAATATCCGCCCCCTGCTCCTCCAGCAGCTTGCGGATTTCCAGCACATCCTCCTTCTTGCGCACGAAGGAAGCGGCGATGAAATCGATGCCCTGCTCCAGACCGAAGAGGATGTCCTCTGCATCCTTGGAGGTGATGCCGGGCAGCTGGATCCGAACTCCGGGCACGTTGACCCCTTTCCGGTTTTTCAAGACGCCGGAGTTGACAACCCGGCAGATGATCTCCGGCCCCCGCACTTCGATGACCGTCAATTTGATCAATCCGTCATCGATCAGGATGGTCGCCCCCGGTTCCACATCCTCCGCCAGTCCCGCATAGGAGACGGAAACCCGGGACGCATCCCCCAACACCGGCTCCGTGGTGAGGGTGAAGGTCTCTCCCTCCTGCAGCTCCGCGATGCCCTCCCGGAGATCGCCGGTGCGAATCTCCGGGCCCTTGGTGTCCAACAGAAGGGCTATCGTCCTGCCCGTCTCCTTCGCTGCCTGCCGGATCCGCTCGATCCTCCGCGCATGCTCTTCATGGGAACCGTGGGAAAAGTTGAGGCGAGCGACATTCATTCCCGCCTCCATCAACCGCTTCAATACGGACAATTCTTCGCTTGCCGGCCCGATGGTGCAGACGATTTTTGTCTTGCGCATATCCTGCCCCCCTAGAAGCTTGGTGAAAGATCCCGGTCGGATGTGGCCGGAGGGACGCACCCTGCCTCTCCGCCACTCCGCAGCCTCCCTTCAGCGATGCCTGCTTTCACGGACCTTTAGATCGCCAAAATGCCAGCCAACTGGTACATCGACAGGTCGGGGCGATGCTTCTGTTTAAATGCTTCCTCGAAGGGGATGCCGAGGATTTCATTCTTCTGGATCGTCACCATCTGATCCCCTTCCCCCTCCAGGAGCAAATCAACGGCGGCGGCTCCCATGCGGCTGGCGAGAACCCGGTCAAAGGCCGTGGGGGAACCCCCCCGCTGGATATGTCCCAACACCGTCACACGGGTTTCCCATCCCGTACGGCGCCGGATTTCCTCCCCGACCTCCACGCCGCTCGCCACACCCTCGGCCACGAGAATGATGCTGTGCTTTTTGCCCCGTTTGTTCCCGCGGCGGAGCCGTTCCACCACTTCATCCAGATCGTAAGGGGCTTCGGGAATCAGGATCGATTCGGCCCCATCGGCCAAACCGGCCCACAGGGCGATGTCGCCGGCATCCCTTCCCATCACTTCCACGACATAGGTCCGCTCGTGGGAGGTGGCGGTGTCCCGGATTTTGTCAATCGCCTGAATCACCGTATTGATGGCCGTATCGAAACCGATGGTAAAGTCCGTCCCCGGAATGTCATTGTCGATGGTTCCGGGAACCCCGATGGCGGGAATGCCCCGTTTCGTCAGTTGCATCGCGCCGCGAAAACTGCCGTCTCCTCCGATGACGACCAGTCCCTCCACTCCGCGTTCCTTCAACGTCTTGACCGCCCGTTCCTGTCCCTCCTGCGTCTTGAACTCATCGGACCGGGCGGTGTACAACATCGTTCCTCCCCGGTGGATGATATCGCCGACCGAACCCAGGGAAAGGGGCTCCAGATTCCCGTGGATCAAGCCGTGGTAGCCCCGATACACGCCGAGAACCTCCAGCCCGTGGTAAACCCCTTTGCGGACGACGGCGCGGATGGCCGCATTCATCCCCGGTGCGTCTCCTCCACTGGTCAACACTGCAATTCGTTTCACCTTTCCACCTCTTCCTTCCACTCATATTATTTCCCTATACCACAGGGACAAATTTTGTCCAAGTGGGACAAAAATAGAAACGCTGACGATCGGTTTTGTCAGCGCATAAAGGCAAGGGTTCCTCAATCGCCGCCGGCAAACACACCGATCCGTGCATATTTCTGATGCCGGTCCTTGACCAGCGACGGTCCATCCATTTCCATCAGGGGATTCAGGGTTTCGAGAAGGGCTTCTTTGATCCAAGCCGCCTGTGTCTCGGGATCCCGATGGGCTCCACCCTTCGGCTCGGGGATGACGCGATCCACCACGCCCAACTTCAACAGATCCTGGGCAGTGATGCGCAAAGCCTCCGCAGCCTGCTGGGCTTCGGATGCATCCCGCCACAAAATGGCCGCAGCGCCCTCCGGAGTAATCACCGAGTAATAGGCGTGTTCCAACATGAGCAGGCGATTCCCGACCCCGATGGCCAAGGCACCGCCGCTTCCCCCTTCACCGGTCACCACACAGACGATGGGCACGGTGAAACCGGCCATCTCCCGCAAGTTCCGGGCGATCGCCTCACTTTGCCCCCGCTGTTCCGCTTCAATCCCCGGATGGGCCCCCTGGGTATCGATGAAACAGATGATGGGACGATCAAACTTGTTTGCCTGCTGCATCAGGCGAAGCGCCTTCCGATACCCTTCCGGATGGGGCATTCCGAAGTTGCGGGCGATTTTATCCTTGGTATCCTTTCCCCGCTCGTGACCGATGACCGTCACCGGCATCCCGTCCAATTTGGCAATACCGCCGACAATGGCGGGATCATCCCCGTACAGCCGGTCCCCGTGCAGCTCCATAAAATCGGTAAAGATGTGCTGAATATAATCCAACGTGGTGGGCCGGGAGGCGTGGCGGGCGATCTGCACCCGCTGCCACGGGGTCAAATTGCCGTAGATTTCCTTTTCCAACCGCTCCGCCTTGGCTTCCAGCGTGGCGATCTCCTCAGACAGATCGATCTGCTTTTCCTTGGTAAACTTCTTCAGTTCGACAATCTTTTGCCGCAATTCGACGATCGGTTTTTCAAAGGGCAGATGGCCGTTTGCCATCGACATTTCCCCCATTCGAGTGCAACTCCAGGATCTTGATCAACGTCTGACGCAATTCCGTCCGAGGGACGACCATATCCAACTGTCCGTGCTTCAGGAGAAACTCCGCCGTCTGAAAGTCATCCGGCAACTTCTGACGCACGGTTTGCTCGATCACCCGTCGACCGGCAAAGCCGATCAGCGCGCCGGGTTCGGCGATGTTGATATCCCCCAGGGAGGAGAAGCTGGCCGAAACCCCGCCGGTGGTGGGGTTGGTCAACACCGAAACGAACAGCACCCGCTCCCGATGCAGCCGTTCCAGGGCGGCACTGGTCTTGGCCATCTGCATCAGGGAGAGGACTCCCTCCTGCATTCGGGCCCCGCCGGAGGCGGAGAACAGGATGAGCGGATAGCGCTTCGTCACCGCCTGTTCCACCGCCCGGGCAATTTTTTCCCCGACGACCGAGCCCATGCTCCCCATGCGGAAACGGGAATCCATGACGCCGATGACCGCCGGATAACCGCCGAGGGTCCCTTCCCCCGTCACCACCGCTTCCTTCAAATTCGTCTTTTCCATATCCTTCTGGATTTTGCTTTTGTAATCCGGAAACTCCAACGGATCCAGGGATCTCAGGTCGGCATCGTACTCAAAAAAACGCCCCTCATCCACCGTGACGGCGATCCGTTCCGGGGCACTCAGCGAGAAGTGGTAACCGCAGGATTTGCAGACCTTCAGGTTTTTTTCCAGCTCCTTGGCGTAGCTGATGGTCCCGCAGCGGGGGCATTTCTGCATGATGCCTTCCGGGATCTCCCGCTTGGCATCCGGCGAAGGAATGGTTGCGTATCGGCGTTGCTTCCTAAATATATCCTTTAACAACGATAACACCTCATCCGCTGTAAAAAAACTCACACGTTCGGTATATCAGAGGATGGAAGGTAGAACCTCCTGCACTTCCTTCAGCTCCACCTTCGGAACGAGGATCTCGTATTGACCCTTGGAAAGGTTCATCGGGCGGATCTGAACCAAAAAGCCTTCATGGGTCAAACCTTCCTTGATCCGCTCCGCAGTTTTCGAATCGGGCGCAATGTAGATCACGGTCCACATCATGGTTCCCCCTCAGATTCGGACAGCCTCAACCAACCATCGGACAAATGATAGCATATTTGCAAAATCGACTGCAACGTTAACCATAGCAGGACGGCTCCGATTCTTAAACCTTTCCGTGAACGTGATCTCCGGCGCTTCAGGTCGCAGGCCGGTTCAACAGACGCTCCACTTCCTCCGCGGGAATTCGCTCGTTCATCCGCAGCGTCCGCTCATAGACTTTCTCGTATCCACCTGGATACGGGCCATTCCCGTATCCATCGCCGCCTTGGCCACCGCAGCGGCGACGCTGGGGGCCACCCGCGGATCGAAGGGAGCGGGAATCACATAATCCGGCCTCAATTCATCCTCGTCGATCAGATCAGCGATGGCACGCGCCGCCGCGATCTTCATTTCCTCATTGATTCCCCGGGCGCGCACATCGAGGGCTCCGCGGAAAATCCCCGGAAACGCCAGGACATTGTTCACCTGGTTGGGAAAATCCGACCGCCCCGTGCCGACCACTTTGGCGCCGGCGGCATAAGCGTCTTCCGGCAAAATTTCCGGAATCGGATTCGCCATGGCAAAGATGACGGGATCCCGGTTCATGGAGGCGACCATCTCCTTCGTCACCGCCCCCTCTACGGAAACCCCGACAAACACATCCGCTCCCCGAATAGCTTCCGCCAAGGTTCCCTGGATCCGCTCCCGATTGGTCACGCGTGCGATCGATTCCTTGATCGGATTCATCCCGTAGGGGCGCCCTTCATAGATGGTCCCTCTGCTGTCGCACATGATCACATCCTGCACGCCCACGGAAAGCAGTAATTTAATGATGGCGACCCCTGCGGCTCCCGCGCCGTTGGCCACCACGCGAATATCCTCCATTTTCTTGTCCACGACCTTCAGGGCGTTGATCAAGCCGGCCAGCGTGACGATGGCGGTTCCATGCTGGTCATCGTGGAAAACGGGGATATCCACTTCCTTCTTCAAACGTTCCTCGATGATGAAGCACTTCGGTGCCGCGATGTCCTCCAGATTGATGCCCCCGAAGCTGGGTGAAAGGAGCTTCACCGTCTCCACAATTTTGTCGATTTCCGTCGTATCGATGCAGAGGGGAAAGGCATCCACCCCGGCAAAGGCCTTAAACAGGACCGCTTTCCCCTCCATCACCGGCATGGCGGCATGGGGGCCGATATTTCCCAAACCCAGCACGGCCGTTCCATCCGAAACAACCGCAACCAAATTTCCTTTCATCGTGTAATCGTATACGGTCCTCTGATCGGTATGAATCTCCTTGCACGGCTCCGCCACGCCCGGCGAATAGGCCAAGCTGAGATCGCGGGCGGAGTCTACCGGCACTTTGGCCTGAACTGTCAGTTTTCCTTGGTGTTCACGGTGCAGTTTCAGCGCTTCTTCACGTATAGTGGACAACGCCACTCACCCCTTTGTTCCGTGCAGGCGTTTCAAAGGCTTGACCACCCAGAGTAGCATTAATTATATCAGAAGGCGGACAGGAAAGGAACGGCAGCCGTCGCCGATCATGAATCGGTCAGAAAAACCCGCTGTCCAGCCTCGATTACACCGGATTTGATCACCCCGGCATAAACACCGAAACAGTTGTCCCTCTCCTCTACCAGCGTCCTGAGCAACGTGGGATCACGGCTCGCGTCTTTCGGATCGACGGTGACGATCATGCAGCGCTCACAGGGCCTTTGGACCGCCAATTCCACGTCGCCGACCCTCAACACCCGTCCGATCCAACGGTCTTCGGCGAAGGGCGTCGGGTGATCCAGGGCGATCAACAGGTTGGGGCGAAACCGCTCCAAAGCGACCGTCCCCTTCCACCACCCTTCCAGTTTCCGAAGGGAGGCGTCGGTGACGATCAGCACCGGCTCCTCCTCGATCGCCCCGGCCGGCCGGGCGGGAGCATAGGTCACCGTTGAAACCCTCCGCCGGGCCTCCCGCTCGATGCGATCCTTCAGCTCAGCATCGCCGAAGCGGTAGATCCGGCCGTCAGGCGCCGCCACCTCCACCGGCGGATAACGGCCCTCCACCTCCTCCCCCTGAAACCGCGCCTGATACCGGACCATTTCAGGGCATTGGGTAATCGTGAGAAACCGGCCGGGTCTCGATTCATCCAGGAAAGCATGGCTCCGGTCCCCGTAGATCCCCCCTTTTGTCACTTTTGTCCTCTGTACGCGTTCCCCTTGAAACGATTTCACCGGGTACCGGATGATCTCCTGGATCTCCCCGATCGGTTTCATCAAGGGCCACACTCCTTTTCAATCATTGATCCCCCACCGGCCGAAGGCGCTCCGGCGCTCCGACTCCGGGGAACCAGGAAAACCGGATCATCCCTCCAGCTTCCGGGACGGCGGAGCCTTCCCACGCCCTTCACTCCTCTTCGGCAAACGGGATGCCATGAGCACCCCGAGAAGCACAAAGGCTGCGCCTACTCCCTGGGCCCAGGTCGGCGTTTCCCCCAAAAAAAGGGCGATGATCACCGCAAAGGGCATGATCAGATGGAGAAACACCCCCGATTTGGACGGGCCGACGAGCTGGATGCCCCGGGTCCAAAAAAGAAAAGCGACGACGGCGGGAAAAGTGCCCAGATAAAGGACACAGAGCCACTGCAGCGGCGTCACCGCCGACCAGGGGAGCGGACGGTAGATTTCCTCCAGGGCGCCGAGCAGGAGGGAAAAGGGAAGGCCGAT
>JAJYSD010000047.1 GCA_021793745.1 Bacillota bacterium | reverse complement strand
GCTGCGGCTGGGAACGCCGGAATATGTGATCGGAGCTCCTTATTTCAAGAAAATGACCATCCACCTGGAAAACGGCAACAAGATCGTCATCAACGCCCCGAAGGTCAGCGACAGGAACAAATACATTCAAAGGGTCAAACTGAACGGCGTCGAATACAACAAAACCACTCTTTCCCATTTCGACCTCATCCGGGGAGCGACGCTGGATTTCGAAATGGGTCCCAAGCCCTCCAAATGGGGGACCGGCGAGCAGGCCCTTCCGCCGTCCATCACCGCTCCCGCCACCGACGGGTCGTCCCTGTTGCCCCGACCGATGAGGGATTTGACGGATCGCTCGGAAGGAGGCGGTGATGCCGGAGGGTTGTCCGACAATTCTTCGGACACCCGGGTCACCTTTGACACCTCTTCCCCCCGGGTGGAATGGCGATTGGCGGACGGGCCGGAGAAGGTGCGGATGTACACCTTGACATCCGGAGACGGATCCCCGGCGGAAGATCCGAAAAGCTGGGTGCTGAAGGGCTCCAGGGACGGCCGAAACTGGACCGTGCTGGATGAAAGAAGCGGTGAATCCTTTAAGTGGCGCCGGCACACCCGGGCCTTTGAGGTGAAACATCCCGGCAAGTATTCCCATTACAGGCTGGAAATCAGCGAAAACAACGGAGCGGGTTCCACGACGCTGGCCGAAGTGGAACTGCTCGGATATGACGACGTGAATCGCTTTTTCGAAGCGGTCGACCAGCTGATCCGGGATTACAGGCGATCCGGGGAGCTGAAGGAACCGCTGGCCAAACAGTTGTCCCGCAGCCTGAAGCAGGCCGGCCGTCAAGAGCAAAAGGGGCACACCGAACAGGCGGTCAAACATATGGAGGATTTCCTCGAGCATCTGAACAAAAAGGGGATGAAGGATCGCGCGACGGACCGCGCCCGAAAGAAGCTGGTTGCGGAGGCCCATGCCTTGATCATCGCTCTGAGGAGATAATTGTCCGGGCCGGAACGTTCCCCTTGTCAATCGATTCCCCGCCGTGTATAATCATCGTAACAATTGGGGAGGGTGTCTAGGGTTCCGCCGTCCGCCGAGCGGACGGGTCCGGTCCGAGCGACACCAGGCGCAGATCGCGTCACACCGTAAGGATAAAAGCCTTTCGCGGCAGGTTCCCAATGGGAACCGGCGAAGGGCTTTTTGTTTTCGTCCGATAAAGGGATGAAGCGGAGGCGCGAAAGAGGGGATGCGTTTCATCCGCGAAACAGAGGATCTTGGGGGATCAAGGGCGCAACAGGTTTCAGGGGGGATGTGTCCATGACGGTAATCCGGGCGGAGAATCTGACGAAAACCTTTCGGGTGAAGCGGAAGGCGCCGGGGTTTTGGGGCAGCTTGCAATCGCTGGCAAAACCCGACGTGGTCGAGAAGGAAGCGGTTCGCGGCATCAGTTTCCGGGTTGAGAAGGGGGAGACGGTGGCCTTTCTGGGTCCCAACGGGGCGGGCAAGTCGACGACGATCAAGATGCTCACGGGGATCCTGCATCCCACCTCCGGCCGGTTGGAGGTGCTCGGGATGGTGCCGCAGAGGGAAAGGGTCCGCCTGGCCTTCCGCATCGGGACGGTCTTCGGCCAGAAGTCGCAGCTCTGGTATCATCTTCCTCCCGCGGACACCTTCGCCCTGATGGCCGACATTTATGAACTGCCGGCGAAACCCTTCCGGGTGCGGCGCGACGAACTGGTGGAGTTGTTCGGACTGGGGCCCTATCTGCACACGCCGGTCCGCAAGCTCTCCCTGGGAGAGCGGATGCGATGCGAGATGGCGGTGGCGCTCCTGCACCGACCGGAGATTCTGTTTCTGGATGAGCCGACGATCGGGATGGACGTGGTGGTGAAGCAAAAAATCCGGGAGATGATCCGCCTCTTCAACCGGAAAGAGGGGGTGACGGTCTTTCTTACCTCCCATGACGCCGGAGATGTGGAAGAGTTGTGCGACCGGGCGATCATCATCAATCACGGGGAGGTGGTGATGGACGTTCCGGTGCATCAATTGAAGCGGGATGTCTTAAAGTACAAGATCGTTCATCTGAAATTGGGGGCGGAACCGGACGACTTCACCCTTCCGGGGACGGAGGTGCTGAAGCGAAAGGGAACGGGGTTGAAGTTGAAGGTGGATATCCTGAGGACGACGGTGGAGGCGGTCATCGGCCGCCTGCTCGAGCGGTATCCGATTTTGGACATCAACGTGGAGGATCCGTCGATGGAGGATGTGATCACGACGCTCTACGAGGCGAAAGGGGGGTGAAGCGTTGCAATGGGAGATTCGGGCCTTCCTGCGCAAGGGGAGGAAATATGTCGGGCTGTTTCGGATCCATCTGAAAAACCATTTCGCCTACGTCCACGATTTTCTGATCCGGACCCTGTTTTTGATCGTCGTTCTGTTTATCTTCACCCAACTGTGGGGAGTCACCTACGAGGTGACGGGCCGGGACCGGATCGCCGGTTTTTCCCTTCCGATGATGATGTGGTACCTTACGGTGACGGAGTCCATGATGATGGCTTATCCGCCGCTGGTGGAGCGGGTGGAACAGGAGGTGAAAAGCGGGCAGGTGGCCGTGACCCTGATCCGTCCCTTCAGCTACGTGGGCGCCCACTTCAGCGCCTATCTCGCCGAATTCATCCTGCGCCTGTCCATCAATCTCGCCATCGGCGGCGCCCTGGTGTTTCTCCTGTTCGGCCCGCCGGAGGTGGGGCCCGGGCAAGCGGGGCGGTTTCTCCTCTTTCTGCCCGTGTCCCTCGTCATCCACTTCAGCTTCACGATGTGCATCGCCCTTCTCGCCTTCTGGTTTGAAGAGGTGCAGGGCTTTCATCTGATTTACACCCGCCTGCTCATGACCCTGGGCGGGATGATGCTTCCCCTGGAGATTTTTCCGGAATCGGTGGAGCGGTTGGCCCACGTTCTTCCCTTTCAGGCGGTCATCTATCTTCCCGCCAAGATGATGGTGACGGAACCGGGCGGCTTGTGGTGGAGCCTGTGGTTGAAGCAGATCGGATGGGCGCTCTTTTCCCTCGCGTTGATGGGGGCCATCTACCGACGGGGGGTGCGGAACCTTGATCTCAACGGCGGCTAAAAAGGGGTGGGTGATTCTCCGGTTTGTGTGGGCGTATTGGCGGGCGAACGGGCAAGGGGCGATGGAATTTCGCGCCAGCTTCCTGGCCCAGGCGGGGGCGATGCTTCTCAACAACAGCGTCTGGATCGTGTTCTGGTGGCTCTATTTCAGCCGGTTTCCGGTGGTGAAGGGCTGGTCCATGGAGGATATTCTCTGGCTGTGGGCCATCGCTGCCGGGGCGGTGGGATGGGTGAGCGCCTTTTTCGGCAATGTTTTCCGCCTGTCCCACATGATCGCCAACGGTCACCTGGATCTTTATCTGACGATGCCCAAACCCGTTCTTCTTCACATCCTGATCAGCCGGATGAGCTTTTCCGCCTGGGGAGATATCCTGTTCGCCTGGATCCTGTTCTTTGTGATCGGAGAGGGATGGCTGGATCTGGTGAAGTTTCTGGCGGCGCAGCTTTTGGGCGGTATCATCATCCTGGGCGTGATGATCCTGGTGCAGTGTTTGGCCTTTATCTTCGGCAATGCCGAGGGGATCGCCCAGCAGGTGCAGATCGCCCTGATCACCTTCACCACGTATCCCATCGATATCTTCAGCGGAGTCACGCGGATTCTGCTGTTCACCGTTCTGCCGGCGGGTTTGATCAGCTCGATGCCGGTGACTTTCATCCGCGATTTCAGCTGGCCGATCGCCTTGTGGGCGGCGGATGTGGCGCTGCTCTTCCTGTTCACATCGGTCTGGCTGTTCCGCAGGGGGCTGCGCCGATATGAGTCGGGCAATCTGATCGGCTTGAGGATGTAGGACAATATAAGCGGAGACAGCGGTCCCGGGGCAGGGAGGCCCCGGGACTTTGGCGCTGTTCAGCGCCCCCTTCCTCGGCGGTGGATGGATTTACCGGGTGATGGTTCTGTGAACAGCACAACTTGTGAAATATATCACATTATATCCTGTAGAACCTTCTTATAATATAAGGTAGATAAGGAGACACTCAAAATGTAAAAGTGAAGATCTAAACAAAACTGATCAAATCGGCTTCCCGTTAGGAAGGAGAGGGAAAAGGTGGCAGCCATCCGAAAAACAGCCGAGGAGGCGGTTCGTCTCATCCGATCCGGATCCACCGTGATGGTGGGCGGATTCGGCCTGTCCGGGGCTCCCATGCGTCTCATCGATGCTTTGGAGCGGACGGAGGTTCGGGGCCTGACGGTGGTCTCCGACAACATCGAGCGGCAGTCTTTGGGGAAATGGGTCCAAGCGGGCAAGATCAAAAGGGCGATTGGAACCTATTTCACCACCAATCCGGATGTGGTAGAAGCCTATCATGCAGGGCAGATCGAAGTGGAGCTGCTTCCCCAGGGAACCTTTTGCGAAGCCATCCGGGCCGGAGGCAGCGGCATCCCCGCTTTCTACACGCCGACGGCGGCCGGGACCGACCTGGATAAGGGGAAGGAGGTCCGTTACTTCGACGGCAGACCCTATGTGCTGGAGCGGGCCCTCCGGGGGGATGTCTCCCTGATCCGGGCCCACAAGGCGGATGAGCTGGGCAATCTGGTCTATTACAAGACGGCCCGGAACTTCAACCCGCTGATGGCGATGGCTTCCGATTGCGTGATCGCCGAGGTGGATGAGATCGTCCCCGCCGGCAGTTTGGACCCGGAGGCGATTGTCACCCCCCATGTCTTTGTCGATATTTTGGTGACGGAGTGAGGCGGATGAATCGAAAGGAACGGATTCGACGTTGCATTGCCAAAAGAGCGGCACAGGAGCTGAGGGACGGAGATGTGGTCAACCTGGGGATCGGGATTCCCACGCTGGTCAACGACTACATTCCTTCCGAGATCACCATCCATTTGCATACGGAAAACGGGATGCTCGAAGTGGGACCAACCCCTCCGCCGGACCAGGCTGACCCGCAGCTGATCAACGCCAGCCGCCAACCGATTTCGGAGCTTCCCGGGGCCTCCTATTTTGACAGCGGTCTCTCCTTTGCCATCATGCGGGGCGGCCATCTGGACGCCACGGTCATCGGAGCCCTGCAGGTCAGCCAGACGGGGGATCTGGCCAGCTGGGCCATACCGGGAAAACCGATCCTCGGCGTGGGGGGAGCGATGGATTTGGTGGTGGGGGCCAAGCGGGTGATCGTGGCCACCACGCACCAGACCAAGGAGGGAGAGCCGAAGTTACTGCCGAAATGCACGTATCCCCTGACCGCCCGGGGGGAAGTGGATGTGTTGGTGACGGAACACGCGGTCTTCCGCTTTGAGGAGGGGAAAATGATCCTCGTCGAGATCGGGGACCACCTGGCGCTGGAGGACTTGAAATCGATCACCCCGGCTGAATACGAAATTCACCCCCACCTTAAAGTGGTGAACCGGTGGGAAGGGTTGGAGCAAGTTTGGGAGGATCCGGTAGAAGTGAGGGGTTAGCCGCCTACGTGGCGGCTTTTTTGTTTTTGCCCGCAATCCCCGGACCAGGGACGGGCCTTTTGGTTGGCCGGACTTTGACGGGTCCGGCCTTTTTGATTTCGGAGTTTGACACCGAAGGCCCCAGTGTTCATATTGTATATGAACACCTAAATCAATATGATCACTTAGCCGAAGAAGGACGAGCCATGAAGATCGTTCTGTCCAACACCGGCAAGGAGCCGATTTACGAGCAGATTAAGCGGCAGATCAAAGAAAGCATCCTTCGGGGAGAGTTGAAGGAGGAAGCGCCACTTCCTTCGATCCGGCAACTGGCCAGGGACTTGCGCATCAGCGTGATCACCACCAAGCGGGCCTACGACGAGCTGGAAAAGGAGGGCCTGATCACCTCGGTGGTGGGCAAGGGCTCCTTTGTGGCGGGACAAAACCGGACGTTTCTCCGGGAGAAGCGGCTGAAGTGGATCGAAGAGCGGCTTGTCGAGATTGTTGCGGAGAGCAAGGCGCTGGATATCTCCCTGGAGGAGCTGAAGGAGATGCTGACCCTCCTGTATGAGGAGCAATGATCGGAGAAGGGGGAAAGGTCATGGAAGAGGTCGTGGTATTCGACCAGGTGCGCAAAACATATCCGGGCTTTCAGCTCGGCCCCTTGTCCTTCACCATCCAAAGGGGATACATCCACGGCTTTATCGGGGCGAACGGGGCCGGGACATGGCTGACAAAAAATCTCCGGTATAAAACCGGAGATTTGGCTGGGAGGGAAATTTATTCCGGTACGTAGATGGAGACGGAACCGTCGTTGACGAAAAAGTGTCCCCACCCGTCTTCGTTGATGGTGACTTTGTCCGAGCGATTGCCCGTGATGTCATGCCAGGTTTCGCCGGCGTGCTGTTTTCCGACGTACATCCACTTGGAACCCCCGGGGCCGTCCGTGAGGATCGTCGCCAAGCCGGAATTCGGATGGTTGCTGTCCCCTTCCCGGGTCCAGCCGATGATGTCCTCATGGTCGAAGTAATCGTGCTGGGGACCGTAGGCGTAGTCTTTTCGGGCCCTCAGGATCGGATCCAATTGGCTTTGGAGGGGAGGGATTTCGCCGTCGGCGGTGCCGTAATAGTCGCCGTAAAAGACCGTGGGATACCCCTCTTCCCGGGTCAAGATCAGGGCGTAGGCTGCCGGTTTAAACCAGGTTTGGACGGTGGACGCCAGTCCTTGGCCGGGCTGGGTGTCGTGGTTGTCGACGAAGGTGACGGCCTTGACGGGATTATCCTTCACCAGCGTGTTGTTCAGGATGTTCCGCATGTCATAATTTCCGCCGCTGTTGGAGGCCTCATGCAGATTGTAGTGCAGTGGAACGTCGAAGAGGGACATGTTGCCGTCCACTTTGCTCAAATAATTTCGCAGTTTATCCAGGTCCCGGCTCCAATATTCGCCGACGGCGAACAGCTCTTTCCCGGTCCTCGAGCGGACGTGGTTCAGCCAGTCGCGCATGAAATCAAACTGGATGTGCTTCACCGCATCCAGCCGAAACCCGTCCAAACCGACGGTGTTGACATACCATACGCCCCAGTTGCGCAGTTCACTCACCACTTCGGGATGCTCCATATCGATATCGGCATGCAGGAGATAGTCGAAGTTTCCGTTTTCCGAGTCCACCTCCCAGTCCCAGTCCTTATGCTCGCCCCGAAATTTGTAAATGCGGTTCACTTGTGAGGATTCGTCCCAGTCGGTTCCGTCGAAATGATACCAGCGCCATTTGAAGGACGAGTAGGTGTCCCCGCGGCCCGGGAAGTCGAAGCGGGTCCAGGCCAAAATCTCTCGGTCTTCGGCGATTTCCCGGTTTCGGTCGTTCGGATCCACTTCCACGGCCCGTACCCATTCGGTGTCATCGGCACCGCCCTTGTGGTTCATCACCACATCGGCGTAGACCTGGATGCCGTGGCTGTGTAAACGGTCGACGGCGGCGATCAGC
>JAJYSD010000046.1 GCA_021793745.1 Bacillota bacterium | reverse complement strand
CGTGCCCTTCGACCCGGACCAGTTTGTCCACGCCCTTTTCGCCGATTCGATCCGGGAGGAAGAGGAGCAGGGAGAGTGATGGCTGAACGCTTCAGGCTGTCGAGGTCCTCGACAGCCTGTTTTTTCCGCAGTGCGTGGGAAGATCCGGGATGTAGAAGAATGGAGGTGCCATACAAACTGGATGATCGCGTGGATTCCGCTTTGCAGAGCATTTTCCCGGTTCAATTCAAGATGCGGTGAGTGGACGAAACCCCCGGCATGGAAGGGGAGGCATCGATGTTTCAAATCAAAACGTACATTTATGTCCCATGCGGTCCGAAACAAGGGACTTCGGAAATCCCGATGGATGATATCGATGCTTTGAAAAGAGCAGGACCCGATATGAGCCTGGAGGACTTGGAAGGGCATATTGATCTCTCCTATTACGGGGCACCGATATTGGACGATCGTCTGGGGGATTGGATCCACTTCACCTGGCAGGAGCTGGTGGATGCCATAAATTCCTTTGCGGAAAAGGGATGCGGCTGCGCGGGCATTTGGTCGTCGCCCGTTTCGATATGCCTGAAGCGGACGACGCCCCGCTTCGTTTTATTGAAGGTGAATGACGAAGGCTGGTTGTTGCCCAAGGGGGAGCTGCTTGCGACATTGATCGATGGGGCCCTCCAATTTTATGAAGGGATGTTCCGAGCATTTAGGTGGAACAAAAAAGAGTATCACGATTGTTTAGAATTGAAGAGGCGGCTCATCCGGAAGGGACACATCCGGGGGGATTGAAGAAGTCGTGCAAGATCGGGCTAAAACCAGGGCCCTCTGAATTCCTTTCATTCAGGGGTTTTATCTTTCAAGGAAAATCACTTGACACTCGCCTTCCGTTTCTATAAGATGGGGTACTGTAAGGCCTCCGGTGCCGAGGTGACGGCCATGTTGGAGAAAACCACCCGGATCAATCTGCTTTACGATTTCTACGGTCCGTTGCTCACGGAGAAGCAGCGGGCGATGCTGGAGCTCTATTTTCACGAGGATTGGTCCTTGGGGGAAATCGCCGGGCACTACGGCATCTCCCGCCAGGCGGTTTATGAAGCGGTGAAGCGGGCACAGGATGCGATGATCGATTTGGAAAGCCGGCTGCACCTGTTGGAGAAGCACCGCAGGAGGCGGGAGATTGCGGAGGAAATTCTTCGGAGGCTGGAGGATGTTCCGGAAGGGAAGCGGGTGGCGGAGCCGCTCCTTCAACGCCTTTTAGACCTGGATTGACCGGAAGGCTTGGAAGGATTTCGCCGAACGGGGAGGCTAATCGATGGCTTTTGAAGGGTTGTCCGAACGGTTGCAGGCCGTCCTCGGGAAGTTGCGTGGCAAGGGCAAGGTGACGGAGGCGGACGTCAAGGCGGCTATGCGCGAAGTGCGCCTCGCCCTGTTGGAAGCCGATGTGAACTTCAAAGTGGTGAAGGAGTTTGTTGACCGCGTCCGGGAACGGGCCGTCGGTCAAGAGGTGTTGAAGAGCCTGACTCCCGGTCAACAGGTGATCAAGGTGGTCAACGAAGAGTTGACCCAACTGATGGGGGGAGAGCAGAGCAAGCTGACCTTTTCCTCCTCTCCGCCTACGGCGATCATGATGGTCGGGCTGCAGGGGGCCGGGAAAACCACCACCGCCGGGAAGCTGGCCCTTCACCTGAAGAAGCAGAACCGGCGCCCCCTGTTGGTGGCGGGGGATGTCTACCGGCCGGCTGCCATCCGCCAGCTGGAAGTGTTGGGAGAGCAGCTCGATGTCCCCGTCTTCTCCCTGGGCGACAAGGAAAACCCCGTCCGCATCGCCGAGGAAGGGGTGGCCAGAGCCCGGGAGGAGGGGTGCGATACGGTCCTGATCGACACCGCCGGCCGGCTCCACATCGATGAAGCGATGATGGAAGAGCTTCGGTCGATCCGGGAAGCGGTCCAGCCCCAGGAGATTCTGCTGGTGGTGGATGCGATGACCGGTCAGGATGCCGTCAATGTGGCCGAGCAGTTTCACAACCAGCTGGGCCTGACCGGTGTGGTGCTCACCAAGCTGGACGGCGACACCCGGGGCGGAGCCGCGCTGTCCGTCAAGGCGGTGACCGACTGTCCGATCAAGTTTGTGGGAACCGGGGAAAAGATGGAGGCCCTGGAACCCTTTTATCCGGACCGGATGGCTTCGCGCATCCTGGGCATGGGGGACGTACTCACGCTGATCGAAAAGGCCCAGGCGGTGGTGGACGAGGAACGCGCCAAAGAGCTCGAGCGGAAGATGCGCACCCAGCAGTTCACCTTTGACGATTTTCTGGAGCAGCTGCAGCAGGTCCGCAACATGGGTCCGCTCGACGAAATCCTCGGGATGATTCCGGGTTTGAGCCAGGCCAAGGAATTGAAAAACCTGCAGGTGGATGAAAAGCAGCTGAGCCGGGTGGAGGCGATCATCCGGTCGATGACCCCTCAGGAGAAGCAGCATCCGGAAATCCTCAACGCCAGCCGTCGGCGCCGGATTGCCCGGGGAAGCGGAACCTCCATCCAGGAAGTGAACCGCCTGATCAAGCAGTTTGACAACATGAAGAAGATGATGAAGCAGTTTTCGACCAAAGGCGGTAAGAAGAAGCGGAGAAGAGGGGGCTTTCCCTTTCCCTTCCGCTGATACCGAGATTCCAAGAAGGAGGTGAGACGGATGGCCGTACGCATTCGCCTGAAGCGCATGGGTGCCAAAAAAACGCCCTTCTATCGGGTCGTGGTGGCCGATGCCCGTTCGCCCCGGGACGGCCGGTTCATCGAAGAGATCGGATATTACAATCCGCTGACGGATCCGGTCCAGATCAAGATCGACGAGGAAAAAGCCCTCAAGTGGCTGGCGACGGGCGCCCAACCGTCCGACACGGTGCGGAGCCTGTTCCGCAAAGCGGGGATTTTGAAGAAGGCCCACGAAGCGAAGAACCAGAAGTAATTCCCGTCGGTCCATAAGCAGGGGGGATTCCCATGGAAGAACTGATCGGGGTGATCGCCCGGGCCTTGGTGGATCACCCGAATCAGGTCCGCGTCGCCAAGCGGGAAGGGGAGCGAACCGACGTGTACCAGTTGTCCGTCGCCCCTGAGGATATGGGGAAAGTCATCGGAAAGCAGGGGCGCGTGGCCAAGGCCATCCGCACCGTCGTCGGAGCGGCGGCGGCGAAGGACAAGAAGCACGTCGTGGTGGAGATCGTCTGATTTCCGATCTTTGAAGCTTCCAGCCCGGAAAAAACCGGGCATGGAACAAAACCAACGGTCTTAAGGGAAGGGAATGCGGGTGATGAACCAGCCAAAGTGGCTGACCGTCGGCCAAATCGTCGGAACGCACGGGATTCGCGGAGAGGTTCGGGTGGTTTCCCGGACGGACTTTCCGGAAAAACGCTTTTCTCCCGATACCCGGCTGTTTCTCCGCCACCCGCGCCTGGAAAGCCCCGTTCCCCTGGTCGTGGAGCGGAGCCGTCCGCACAAACGGGTCCTTCTCCTCAAATTCCGCGAGTGGAACAACATCAACGACGCGGAGCCCTATAAAGGGGGCGAGTTGATGGTGGAGGGATCCGAGGTATTGGATCTGGATGAGGGAGAATATTATTTTTACCAGATCATCGGGTGCGAGGTGGTGACCACCGAGGGAGAACGGATCGGTGTGGTGACAGACATTCTCCAGCTCCCCGCCAACGATGTGTGGGTCGTCCAACCGGATGGGGGAGGCCGGGACATCCTGATCCCCTATATCGATGACGTGGTGCTGCAGGTCGACCCGGATGCGCGGCGCGTAACGATTCGCTGGATGGAAGGGTTGAGGTGAATTGGCACAGATTCGGTTTGATGTGCTGACGCTTTTTCCGGAGATGTTTTCCGGCTTCCTCTCCACCAGCATCATCGGGAGGGCCCGGGAGAAGGGGCTGATCGCCGCGGAGGTGATCGATTTTCGGCAGTTCAGCACCGATAAACATCGTACGGTGGACGACACCCCCTACGGCGGCGGAGGCGGAATGGTGCTGAAACCGGAGCCGATTTTTCGGGCAGTGGAGCATCTTCTGGCCGATGAAACCGAAAGGCCGCCCATCTTGTTGATGTCTCCCCAAGGGGAGCCGTTTACGCAGCGAAAGGCGGAGGAGTTGGCCCGCCATCGCCGGTTGATCCTGATTTGCGGTCATTATGAAGGTTATGATGAACGGATCCGGCAACATTTGGCCACCGAGGAGTTGTCGATCGGGGATTATGTCCTCACCGGCGGGGAGCTGCCGGCGATGGTAGTGATCGACTGCATCAGCCGGCTCATACCCGGGGTGTTGGGCAACGAGTCCGCGGCGGCGCAGGATTCCTTTTCCACGGGACTTCTGGAATACCCCCAATATACCCGTCCAGCCGATTTCCGGGGATGGAAGGTGCCCGAGGTGCTCCTGTCCGGTAATCACCGGAAAATCGCGGAATGGCGTCGGAGAGAGGCCCTCCGGCGCACCTGGAAGCGCCGGCCGGACCTGCTGGACGGTGCCGACTTGACCGAGGAGGATCGGGCTTTCTTGAGCCGTTTGAAGCAGGAGGAAGATGGCCTTTCGGATTGAGTTCCGGCTGCCCCTGTGATAAAATATGCATTGTTTCAGATGCATTTTTCGCTGGGGCACGCGATGTTTGCGTGGGAAGGAGGGATAGCCATGCATCCTTTGGTTCGAGAAGTGACGAAGGAACAGCTTCGTAACGATATCCCCGATTTCAAGGCGGGCGACACCGTTCGCGTGCACGTGAAGGTGATCGAAGGCCAACGCGAGCGGATTCAGGTGTTTGAAGGCGTCGTCATCCAGCGCCGGGGCGGTGGGATTTCCGAGACCTTCTCGGTGCGGAAAGTTTCCTATGGTGTGGGTGTGGAACGGACCTTTCCCCTGCATTCCCCCCGGATTGATAAAATCGAGGTGGTACGCCGCGGAAAAGTTCGTCGCGCCAAACTGTTCTACCTGCGGAAACTGCGCGGGAAAGCGGCCCGCATCAAAGAAGTGCACCGCTGATGTTTGTTGGGAAAAGGGCTTGAAATTCAAGCCCTTTTGTTTCACGTATATGAAACCTGAAAATTGGGATGTTGAGAAGTCAGGAGGAGCTTCATGGAACCGTTCGTTCCCCGTTCCGCCAGGCACCGCAGTAAAGGCGGAAATGAGGCGTGGGAATGGGTGCAGGCCCTGGTTATCGCCTTCATTCTGGCGTGGATCATCCGCTCTTTCGTGTGCGAACCCTTTCACGTTTCCGGCCCGTCGATGCGAGAGACGCTTCATGACGGTGACCTGGTGTTGGTCAACAAGCTGGTGTATGAGTTCCGCGAGCCGAAACGCGGCGAAGTGATCGTATTTGATTATCAAAAGGAAAACCGGGATTACATCAAGCGGGTGATCGGTCTTCCGGGTGACATCGTAGAGGTGCGGAACGGCAGGGTCCTGGTTAACGAAAGAAGCATACCCGAACCGTACATAAAACCGGGTACCCCGACCTCCGACATGCCTCCGACACGGGTTCCCGAGGGGCATCTCTTCGTCATGGGAGACAATCGGGGGAACAGCAGCGACAGCCGGGATATTGGGCCGGTGCCCATCGGTTGGGTAGTGGGTCGGGCGGACCTCGTCTTTTGGCCGCTGACCGATTTCGGTTTACTGTGGTAGCAGGTGATGAGAACATGACGACGATCCAGTGGTTTCCCGGCCATATGGCCAAGGCCCGCCGGCAGGTGGAAGAAAAGATCAAGAAGGTGGACATGGTTCTGGAGCTGTTGGATGCCCGCCTTCCTCTATCCAGCCGGAATCCCTTGATTGATCGTTTGGTGGGCCACCGTCCACGCATCCTTCTGATGATGAAAAGCGATTTGGCGGATGATGCCGTCACCGATGGTTGGATCCGTTATTTCCGGGGGCGGGATGTCGAGGCGATGCCCATCGATGTTGGGAACCGGCGTCAGGTCGGGGAGATTCCCCGAATTGCGAACCGCCTGCTGGAACAGAAAAAAGCGGCCCTGGAGCGAAAGGGCATCCGCTTTCACCGGATCCGAGCGATGGTGTTGGGCATTCCCAATGTGGGGAAATCGACGCTGATCAACCGCTTGGCGGGGCGAAGCGCCGCCAAAACGGGGGACCGGCCCGGGGTGACCCGGGGACAGCAGTGGATTCGAGTGGGAAATACCATGGAGATCCTGGACACCCCTGGCATTTTATGGCCAAAATTGGAAGATCCTCATGTCGGGCTCCGTCTGGCTGCCAGCGGGGCGATCCGGGAAGAGATTTTGCCGAAGGAAGATGTGGCCCTCTTTTTGCTCCGCTATTTGCGCGAGCGCTACCCGGAGCGTCTCCGGGAGCGATATCGCCTGGAGGAATTTCCCTCGGCGGAAGGCGCCGATCTGCTGGAGGAAGTGGGCCGTCGCAGAGGCTGCATGGTTAGAGGAGGGGCCATCGACTGGGAAAAGGCGGCGGAAATCGTCCTTCGTGATTTTCGTTCGGGCTGCTTAGGCCGTGTTTCCCTGGAACGGCCCGAAGATTGGCTGGAGGAAGACAGGGAGGGAAAATCGGATGAAAATACGGGGGACCGTCCGCGAAATTGAGGCGTGGCTCGCCCGGGAATCCGATGTATCCCCGGAGGTATTGGAGCAGCTCTTGGAGGATTCCCGGGCGGGAGTGCGGAAAGTCGCCCTTCGCTATCTTCGGAAGCAGGAGCGGGTGAAACAGGAGAGGGCCCGTCTGGAAAGGATGTGGCAAAGGGAGCGTACATACTGGGCGCAGGGCTTGCGGGTGGCCGGATTGGATGAAGCCGGACGCGGCTGCCTGGCCGGTCCCGTGGTGGCGGCGGCCGTTATTCTTCCAAAAGATTTCGATGTTTCCGGTTTGAATGACTCGAAGCAGTTGAGTGCCTCGGAGCGGGAGGCGCTCCGCAGGCGAATTGACCGGGAAGCGATGGCCGTCGGGATCGGCATGGCGGATGTGGAGTATATCGATACCCACAATATTTTGCAGGCCACTTTTGAGGCGATGCGGCGTGCGGTCGCGAGTCTCCCGGTGTCCCCGGATGCGCTCTTGGTGGACGCTTTGACCGTTCCAGGCCTGACCCTTCCCCAACAGGCGATTATCAAGGGGGACAGCCACAGCCATTCCATCGCCGCGGCCTCCATCGTGGCCAAGACGGAGAGGGACCGGTGGATGGAGGCGATCGCCCGCCGCTATCCCGAGTACGGTTTCGATCAAAACAAGGGATACGCGACGCCGGATCATCTGGCTGCGCTGGATCGATGGGGACCATCCCCCCTTCACCGCCGCAGCTTTGCGCCTGTCCGGGAACGGTTGCAGGGATCCCTTTTTCCGGAGCAGTCGATGGGGTGATCCCCTTGTCGGGAAAACAAGATCCTCGTCGCTCCACGGGGCGCATCGGAGAGGCATGGGCCCGCCGCTTTCTCGAGTCCAGGGGGTGGGAAATCCTGGATGCCAACTGGCGCGTCCGCTGGGGTGAATTGGATATTATCGCCATCCCG
>JAJYSD010000045.1 GCA_021793745.1 Bacillota bacterium | reverse complement strand
GCTCTTCCAGGGCGGCCTCCAGGTCGGCGGAAATCCCCTCGAGCTTCCGGGAAAGTTCCCGATAGCGATCGGCGGCTGTCTCCAATTCCCTTTCCACCTGATCCATTTCCCGACGGAGGGCATCGGATTTCTCGTCCAGCCGGGCCCTCGCTTGCATCCACTCTTTTTCCTGGCCCGACAATGCCGAAAGCCGACGCAGCTCTTCATCCAGCGCCTCTTTCAGGTGTCGGCTCTCACTGATAAGGGATGCCAGTTCCGCGGACCGTTCGTGCATCCGGGACTTCAGCTGGCTCAGCTGGTTCTCGGCTTCGTCTCCGGCGGCGGCCAACTTCCGTTCCAACCGTTCCAGGTTGCCTTCGGCTTCCTCCAATTCCCGCCGCTTGGTCCGACAGACTTCCTGAATCCGTTCCCATTCATCCTTCAGCCGGTCCCGTTCCTCCTCCAGCTCGCCAATCCGGGCCCGGATGCCGTCCCGGGTCCCCTCCCGGTTTCGGATCCGCTCCTCCAATACTTCCCGCCGCGCCTCCATCTTTTCCAAATTCTCGCTGAGTTCGAGCAGTTCATCCTGCCGGCGGCCCATCTCCTCCTCTTGCCGATTCAGACGCAAACGGAGCTCTTCCAGCGCCGCCTCCCGGGTATTCAGCCGTGTGGACAGCTCCATATGCCGATGGGCGAGGGCTTCCGCCTGCTCCTTCGAGGTCCGCCAATTTCGGTGGAGCGACTCAATCTTATGTACGTACAGGCCGACTTCCGCCTGCTCCAGTCGGGAACGGAGCTCCTTGTATCGGCGGGCCTTCTCCGCCTGTTCCGCGACGGGTCCGACCGTATTTTCCAACTCACTGATCAGGTCCCGGATCCGTTCCAGGTTTTGTTCGGTCGCTTCCAATTTCCGCTCCGCTTCCCGTTTGCGGGTTTTATACTTGACAATCCCGGCCGCCTCTTCAAAGATCGCCCGCCGATCCTCCGACTTGGTGCTCAGGATATCGTCGATGCGCCCCTGACCGATCATCGAATAGGCTTCTTTCCCGATTCCCGTGTCCATGAACAGCTCGGTGATATCCTTCAGCCGACAGGACCGGCGATTGATGGCATATTCGCTCTCCCCGGAACGATACACCCGACGGGTGATCGTCACCTCGGAAAAGTCGATGTTCAACTGGTGGTCGGAGTTGTCCAGGGTCAGGGAGACTTCGCAGTAACCCACCGGTTTCCGGGTTTCGCTTCCCGAGAAGATCACATCTTCCATCTTGGCACCGCGCAGCAATTTGACGCTCTGCTCCCCCAACACCCAACGGATTCCGTCGGTCACGTTGCTTTTGCCGCTGCCGTTGGGCCCGACGATGGCGGTGACGCCGGGGACGAACTCCAATTCCGAACGATCGGCGAAGGATTTGAAGCCGATCATCTCCAACCGTTTCAGATGCATCCCGCTCCCCCCTTCCTATCCGGAGTTCGATATGCCAGTGTTTTTACAGGATCCGACTCCCCAGGGGAACCTCCCGATCCGGGCCGATCAGGGAGACTTCCCCGTCTTTCAGAACCACGCCGAGAACGAGCACCTCCGACATAAAATCGGCAACCTGGAGCGGCGGAAAATTGGTCACAGCGATCACCTGACGGCCGATCAGATCTTCCGGTTTGTACAACTTGGTAATTTGGGCACTGCTTTTGCGAATCCCCAATGCGCCAAAGTCGATCCACAATCGATAAGCCGGTTTCCGGGCCCGGGGAAAGGGTTCCGCCCGGATCACCTTTCCCACCCGCATCTCAATCTTTTCAAAATCGGCATAGGTCACCTGCATTGCCTGCATTGCACGCCCCTCTTTTCCATTTCTCCGGAGTGGACTCATTTCCTTTTCGGCTAAAAACGGGAAAACCACCGACCTTTCATGGGGGGTCCGGTGGTCCTGTTTCCTCAAAAGCGATCCAGCTCCTTCAAAGCCATCGTTGCCGCTTCCTGCTCCGCTTCTTTTTTGGAGCGGCCCGTCCCCCTGCCCAACCGCCGTCCGTCCAGGTGAACCTCCGCCACGAAGTGACGATCGTGGGCAGGCCCCCACTCATCGACAATGCGGTAAGTCAGGGAACCGGTCCGCTCCTGTTGGACAACCTCCTGAAGTCGCGTTTTGGCGTCGATGATCCGGGACAGCCAATCCTCGTCGATTCGGGTAAAGACGACCTTTTGAAGAAACCGCCTCGCTCCCTCCAACCCTTGGTCCAGGTAGAGGGCACCGACAAAGGCCTCAAAAAGGTCCGCCAAGAGGGCAGGGCGCTGGCGACCGCCGGTCATTTCCTCCCCCTTACCCAGCCGGACAAGCTGACCAAAACCCAACTCTTCGGCAAATTGGGCCAGGGAAGGCTCGCAAACCACCCGCGCCCGCATCCGGGTCAGTTCCCCCTCGTTTTTTTCGGGATATCGGTGATACAGGTGCTCCGAAACGAGCAGCTCCAGCACCGCATCTCCCAAAAACTCCAATCGCTCATTGTGGTCGGGAGGCGTTTCGTCCCGCCGCTCATGGGCGAAGGAAGTATGGGTGAAAGCCTGGCGAAACAGCTCGGGATTTCGAATAGAAATTCCGAGCTGTTCTTCCAGTTCGATCAGGTCCATCCGCCGTCACCCCAAGTCCTGCCCTTGATCGTCGAATGCCTTGAACGCCAGCGTCGCGTTGTGACCGCCGAACCCCAGGGAATTGGACAGGGCTGCCCGCACTCGGGTCCGCCGCGCTTCGTTGGGAACGTAGTCCAGATCGCAATCGGGATCGGGATGCTCGTAGTTGATCGTCGGCGGAATCACCTGGTGCTTCAGGGTGAGCGCCGTAGCGATCGCTTCCACCCCGCCTGCGGCTCCCAGCAGATGGCCGATCATCGATTTGTTGGAGCTGACGGCCAGCTGGTAGGCGTGTTCCCCGAACACCTTCTTGATGGCCAGGGTCTCAAATTTATCGTTGTATTCCGTCGAGGTTCCATGGGCGTTGATATAATCGATCTCCTCCGGCTCAAGCCCGGCGTCCCGAATGGCCCGGAGCATCGAACGGGCCGCTCCCTCCCCTTCCGGAGCCGGCTGCGTGAGATGGTAGGCGTCTCCGGTCATTCCGTAGCCCGCCACCTCCGCGATGATGGGAGCACCCCGCTTCAAGGCGTGTTCCAAGCTTTCCAGGATGAGAATCCCGGCTCCTTCGCCCATCACAAATCCATCCCGCTCTCCGTCAAAGGGACGGCTCGCCTTTTCCGGTTCCTCATTCCGCTTGGACAAGGCCTGGGCGGCACAGAAACCGGCAAAGGCCAGCGGACGAATGGTCGCTTCCGCACCTCCGGCAATCATCACATCGGCATCGCCGCGTTGAATGATCTTGAAGGCATCGCCGATGGAATGGGTACCCGTCGCACAGGCGGAGATGGCCGCGCTGCTGGGTCCCTTCGCCCCGGTGGCGATCGATACCTGGCCGGCGGCCATGTTGGCGATCATCATCGGAATGAAAAAGGGGCTGACGCGCTTCGGTCCCCTCTTCAAGAGGATTTGGTGCTGCTCCTCCCAGGTGGCCAGGCCGCCGATACCGGACCCGATGTAGACGCCGACCCGGTCGGGATCCTCCTTCGACATGTCCAGACCGGCATCCTCCAGCGCCATCCGGGATGCGACCACGGCGAACTGGACAAAACGGTCCATGCGCCGGGCTTCTTTTCGTTCCAAATAATCCAACGGATTAAAGTCCTTTACTTCGGCCGCGATCCGGACTGGAAAATCGCTCGGGTCAAACTGGGTAATCGGCCCCACTCCGGATTTGCCGGCGGTCAAGTTGTTCCAAAACGTGGAGCGATCATTCCCGATCGGGGAGATGACTCCCACTCCGGTAATCACTACCCGTCTCACTTCGGCTACCGCCTTTCATCTTCAAAATGAGTCAAAACGCTTTCCGATAAAGGACAGGGAGAAAGTCCCGCGCGAAAACACGACGGGACTTTTTTGCTTGGCTTACTTTTGATGCGATTCGATGTATTGAACCACGTCTCCTACCGTAGAAATCTTTTCCGCCTCTTCATCGGAAATCTCCATGCCAAACTCATCTTCCAGCTCCAATACCAGGTCCATCACATCGAGGGAATCGGCATCCAGATCCTCTTTGATGGACGCTTCCGGTGTCACCTGGGACGGATCCACTCCCAGCCGGTCGACGATGATGCGCTTGACGCGCTCCAGCGTATCGGACATCTCCGTTCACCTCCCCTTTCTGGTGATAGGACACCTATTCAAGATTAGCAAAAATTGAGGTGAGGATACAAGAAGACAATTTCCCTTCGTGCGGCATCGCTTCCGGTGCATCCCCCCTTTCAACGAAAAGCGGGATCAAACCATGACCATTCCCCCGTCGACATGCAGGGTTTGACCGGTAATGTAAGCCGCATCCTCCGAGGCGAGAAACCGGACGGCGGAGGCCACGTCCTCCGGAGAGCCGAACCGGGCAAGGGGAATTTGGCTCAAGATCTGATTGCGCACCTCATCCCCCAGAACGGCCGTCATATCCGTCTCGATAAATCCGGGAGCGACCGCGTTCACCGTAATCCCGCGGCTGGCCAATTCCCGGGCCATCGACTTCGTCATACCGATAACCCCCGCCTTGGCCGCCACGTAGTTGGCCTGTCCCGGGTTTCCGCTGACGCCCACCACCGATCCGATATTGATGATCCGTCCGGACCGCTGCTTCATCATCGGCCGGATCACCGCTTTGCTGAAGAGGAAGGTCCCCTTCAGGTTGGTGTCGATCACCCGGTCCCAGTCCTCCTCCTTCATTCGGAGAACCAGGTTGTCCCGGGTAATGCCGGCGTTGTTGACCAAAATGTCGATCCGGCCGAAGCGTTCCATGACCTGCTTCACCGCCGCATCCACCTGGTCCGCCCGGGAGACGTCCGCCTGGATCATCATCCCCCGGCGCTCCCGCTTCTCGATTTCGGTCACCGTCTCTTCGGCTCCCTGCCGATTGCCCGCATAGACGACGACCACATCGGCACCCGCATCGGCCAGGGCGATGGAAACGGCCCTTCCAATCCCCCGGGATCCGCCGGTCACAATCGCCACTTTTCCGGATAACATGGAGAACATTCCTCCTTTTAGGTCAGGGATTGCGTCCCAAGGACGATTTCTTCAGCTCCTGCAGCGCCTTTTCCAGGGAAGGAACATCCTGCACCGACAGGGCGGTCACCCGTCGATGGATCTTCCGCACCAAACCGGTCAACACATTTCCGGGCCCGATCTCCACGAAGGTATCCACTCCCTGCTCCATCATCCAGCGAACGCTGTCTTCCCACAGCACGGGGGAGGCCACCTGATCGATCAAAGATTGACGGATCGCTTGGGCCTCTGTCACGGGACGTGCCGACACGTTGGCCACCACGGGGACCTTTGCATCGGTGATGACCACATCCGCCAACGCCTCCGAGAGCCGCTCCGCCGCCGGCTTCATCAGGCTGGAATGGAAGGGACCGCTCACCGCCAGCGGAATTACCCGTCGGGCACCGGCCTGCCGGGCCCGTTCGCCCCCTTCCTCCACCGCTTCCCTGTGCCCCGAAATCACGATTTGTCCGGGCGCATTCAGGTTGGCCGGCTCCACCAGATGGCCTTCCCGGGACACTTCCCGGCATACCTGCTCCAACACTTCCCGGTCGAGGCCCATCACCGCCGACATGGCGCCTTTTCCTGCCGGAACCGCCTCTTCCATGAAGGTCCCCCGCCGGTGGACGGTGCGGACGGCATCGGCAAAATCGATCGAACCGGCAGCGACCAGGGCCGAATACTCGCCCAGACTGTGTCCGGCCACCAGGTCCGGAACGATCCCCCCCTCGGAAAAGGCCGTGTAAAGCGCGATGCTGGTGCTCAAAATGGCCGGCTGGGTATAGGCGGTCAAACGGAGTTTTTCCTCGGGCCCCTCAAAACAGAGGCGGGAGAGGGAAAAGCCGAGGGCCTCATCCGCCTTGGCGAAGATCTCCTTTGCACCTGGGTGCACTTCGGCGAGATCCTTCCCCATCCCGACCTTCTGGGATCCCTGGCCTGGAAAGAGAAAAGCGATTTTTCCCATTTCTCTCCGCTCCTCTCGATCAGCATCCGTCACGTGTCCATCGACCATTTCAGCACCGCCGCACCCCAGGTCAGCCCGCCGCCGAAACCGACGAGAACCAGCGTGTTCCCCTTTTTGATGCGTCCCTGGTGCAGCGCTTCATCCAAGGCCACTGGAATGGATGCCGATGACATGTTTCCAAAACGATCCAGATTGATGATCACTTTTTCTTCCGACAAACCAAAGCGCTTGACGGCGGCATCGATGATGCGGGTGTTGGCCTGATGGGGAACGAGGAAATCGATGTCTTCCTTCGTCATTCCCGCCTTGGCCAGCGCCTCTTCCGCCGCATTACCCATCACGCGAACCGCAAATTTGAAGACCTCCCGGCCGGCCATGGAAATGGTATGGAGGCGTCCGTCCACCGTATCCCGGCTGGCCGGCAGGCGGGAGCCGCCGGCAGGCTGCTTCAGCAGATCACCACCGGAGCCGTCGGCACCCAGTTCAAAGGAGAGAAAGCCGCTGCCCTCCTCCACCGGCCCCAAAACAACCGCTCCGGCACCGTCACCGAACAGGACGCAGGTGTTCCGGTCTTCCCAATTGGTGATTTTGGACAGGCAGTCCACACCGACCACCAGGGCATACCGGTACATGCCGCTTTGGATAAACTGGGACGCGGTCGCAATCCCGTACAAAAATCCCGAGCATGCGGCGGACAGATCGAAGGCGGCCGCCTTCTTCGCCCCCAGACGATCCTGCAGCAGGCAGGCCGTCGCCGGGAACATCATATCGGGGGTCACGGTGGCCACGATGATCAGATCCAGCTGATCCGCCGTCACCCCGGCCGCCTCCAGCGCTTTGCGGCTCGCCTCCACCGCCAGATCGGAGGAAGCCTGATCTTCCGCGGCGATGCGCCGCTCCCGGATCCCCGTCCTGCTGACGATCCACTCATCCGTCGTATCTACCATGTTTTCCAAATCCTTGTTGGTCAAGACCTTTTCCGGTAGATATGAACCCGTCCCGATGATCCCCACCGGTTTCACACTGTTCAGCCCCTCTCGATTCTATGTAAATCCTCGGTGATCTGCGGGATAACCCCCCGCTCGACGAACAACCGGGCCTGCCGGACGGCATGATAGACCGCTCTGGCATCCGAGGAACCGTGCGCTTTGATGATCGGACCGGACAATCCCAACAGGGGAGCCCCTCCGTGCTCCTTGTAATCAAACTCCCTTGCAAAGCGTTTCAGGCCCGGCTTCAACACGGCCGCGGCCAGCTTGCTCCACCATGTTCGGGTAAACTCCTGTTTCAGCCGGTCGATAAACGTTTTTGCCACGCCCTCCGAGGTTTTGAGGAGGATATTTCCGCTGAAGCCGTCGCAGACCAACACATCACAGACATCCTGAAAAACGTCGCGGGATTCGACATTCCCCACGAAATGGAGCGGCAACTCCCGGAGTCAGATCG
>JAJYSD010000044.1 GCA_021793745.1 Bacillota bacterium | reverse complement strand
GTTTGCTCCAGCGGTTGATGGAATCGACAGCTATCTGGGCGTATTCCTGATTTCCCTCTTTGAGATGCTGTTTTGGTTTTTGGGGTTAAACGGTTACGCGATCATTGTCGGTTTCACATTGCCTTTCATGACCCATTATCTCGCAGAAAACGCCACCACGTTTAAGGCTGGTGGCGTACCACAATTTATTTTCACAGAAAACTGGTGGGGTTACTTTCTGGCCTGCACAGGCTCTGGGGTGACCGGGGCGATTGCTATTCTTGCCTTGTTCAGCAAATCCAAGACCCTGAAAGCGACCGGCAAGGCAACCATCGTACCTGCATTTTTCAATATATCTGAACCCGTCGTCTACGGTTTTCCCGTAGCTTATAATCCATATCTGTTTATACCGTTTGTCATTGGCACGCCGCTATTGGGTATGTTCACGTATTTCATATTTGACATGGGATGGGTAAGAGCACCGATTGCGAGTGTTGGAGGTATGCCGACCCCTGTCGCTCAATATTTGGTTACGTTGGATTGGAAAGCGGTTCTGCTTGTTCCGCTCATTCTTGGACTTGCCATCTTGATGTACTATCCCTTCTTCAAGATTTATGAAAAATCTGTTATGGAAAAAGACCAAGAAGGAGTGACGGAAAATGAAAAAAATAACGATGTATTGGAGGGATTAGATCTGGATTTTTGATAGCCTTTGGTTTGATGAAACAAGATGAGGGTTTGTTGGTAGAGCCAAGTTTGGGTCATAGCATTGCGGAGAAAAAACTGGCTGCCGAACAAAAACCCTCCTGCGTCTTTTGGGATTGGGATCGCAGGAGGGAAATTGTTTTTTCGGGAGATTGCCTATTGCTTGGCCCACTCGGCGGAAAGGGGGATTCGCCAGCTGGCGCCCTTTTGCACGTTGTAGATGTACCCCTTTGAAAAATCGTTTTTGTCCTTGTATCCGCGGATCAGGGTGATGTCTTTCAGATCCAGCACCCAACGGTTTCCGGAGGCGGGACGGATTCCTTGAATTTCGTAGGAGCCGTTCCGTTCGCCATCGGTCTCGACGAAGATTGATTTGCCCTTGAGTTCGTTGACGTTGATCGGCGGTCCCGTCCGCTTGACCGTCAGGTGGTTTTCCGTGGACAGTTCCCGGGTGAAATCTTCCACGGTCCCCTTCACGTGGCCCTGGGATCGGAGAAGGGGAGGTCCGGAGACCGGTGCCAGGAGGTGCCCATCGTGGAGGTAGGCATAGACCGGTTTTCCGTTCTTTTCGGAATAGACGCCGAAGAAGCCCCGGAAGCGGATCTTGTCATCCACGGTGTAGGTCGTGTCCGGGTCCAGCGAGTTGACGATGTAGTCAACCCGACCGTCGGCGAGGGTCACCTTCACCGCAGCTGCCGTTTGCGCATCGACCCTTTTTCCGTCCACTTTCAGTGGGACGGACTGGATGGAGCGGATGAACCGCCGGTTCTTGTAGGGTTCCAGGACGGAGACGAACTGGCTTTCCAGGTTCTCACCGTGCCGGTGGGCGATCAAATAGCGCAGGCTCTTCGGGTTCCCCGGTAGTTTGGGCGGATAACCGTCCGCCAGGGCGACTTCGTCTACCGGATTGAGCATTGTGAGGCGCAGGTGAATATCCTCCGCCTGCGGGAGCACACCCCAGGTGTCCCGGATTTTCCAATCGACGCTGAAGGGACCCGACGGGTTTTGATCCCGCTCCACCTTCGCCAAGTAGTGGAAGCCGCTGCCGGCGTAATCCCAACCATCCGGCTGATCCGGTTCCTTCTCCCCGAATTCTACGTCCTCCCCGGCGTAGGTGCCCTTCGGCTGGGGCACGAGATTGAGCCCCTCCGTCGTCACGTCGCCTTCGGCGCCGTGGAAGCTGAAGTGATGGTCTTTCCCGCCCTTTACCCGGAAGAGATCGACGGCATAGGAGTTTTCCTCATCCACCCGGATCATCGCCGTGGTCCGCCGGTACCGTTCCGTTTGCGGGTATACCTTGGGCGCTTCCACATCGATCAACTGCACCCGGGAGGCGGCGTCGAAGTGATGGGGGATGCCCACCCAGTGGTCCTTTTGTTTGGAGCGGTCCACCACGACGGTGTTGTGGCTGACGGTGTTGCTCACCCACTCGGTGCGATCTTTGAAATTGTCGGGATAGCCCAGGTCCGGGCTCAGATCGAGTCCGAAGGAGTGCAGCCCCAGGTTGAGGGTATCCTTGTGTCCGTGGCGGCCCACTTCGTTATGACCGTAGTAGAGCCACAATCCCCGAAGATTGCGGGAATCCTTCGCTTCCTGGGCCTGTGCCTCGGCGTTTTTCAGGACCAGTTTGTGGATCCCCAATTTGTAGTTGGTCGCCCGGGGATGTTTGCCCCGATTGACGAAGGTGATGGTGTGGCTTCCCTGATTCAGCTTCAATTCACCCAAGGAGATCGGTTCCGGCGAGGGGGAGGTGCCGTAGAAATCGTGTTCTTTCACTTTTTTTCCGTCGATCCGGATCTCATACTTCCCGTAACCGGTCGATTCCAAGGGGATGACTTCCAGACGGTAACGGTCTGTGGCGGGGGCCTGGAAGGCGAAGGTGACTCTTCGCCCTTTCCGAACCGCCTCCAGCTGAACCGCACCGGATTCGGCATAGTAATCTTCGGGGATGTCGAAGGCTTCGGGAATGCGTTTCCCCATTTCATCGGTTTCCAGGTGGATCCGGCCCAGGGAATCGGTCACTTCCGCCGTGGCATCGATCTTTTTCAGATCGGAGAACTTGTAGGCGATGCCCCGGTCCGAGGACGCTTTCCCGTCCCGCAGGGCGGCGAAGCCGAAACCGGCCAGATGGGTGCTGCCGGGGTCGAAGGGTCCCTTTTCAGCGATGATGCGCTCAATGTCCCGGGTCACCTTTTCCGGATCGGAGGAAAAGATATCCCCGTGCAGGCCGTCGGTGGTATCGCCGTTCAAGCGGTAGGCCATTTGGGCGTGAACCGGCTTGCCGAACCGCTCAAAGGCCTTGACGTGTTCCTGGACCGTTCCGACGATCCCGGGATTGCCCGTCTTGAAGGAATCGCCGATGGTCGGGGTGTAGTTGTCCGCCATCACCAGCGGGTAACGGGTATCGAACATCTTCCGGAACTTGACGTTGTTGTACAGATCGGCCTTGGGATAGCGGTCGTATCCGTCCAGCACGTCGGCCACTTCCATGATTTGCCGCAACCAGTAGCTGTTGTATTCGGTGGAGGGTTCATCGCCGAACCCGTCCCGGTCCACCTGGTTGACGAGGGTGGTCATCACATTTCCGCCGGTCAGGTGCCAGTCGGGGTCGGAATAGAGGTCGCCGGTCTGAAACACCCAATCGATCCACTTCTCGGTCGTTCCCGGCTCGTCCAGCACCACGGCGGCCATGGCCAGCGCCCGCTGGTGCATCCCGAAGTTGCCCCGGATTTGGGCATTCTTCACCGCTGGAAACATCTGCCGCACCAGGTTGTCCTCGATGTTTTGACGGACGGCGGCGGCGCTGTCCTTCGGGTTGTCCATCTTGTATTTCTCCGCTTTTTCCCGAAGGAATTCCACCGCGCCGGATTCCTCCACCACCGGGAAAAAGGCGTCATAGGCCGAAAGATAATTGGGGACCGCGGTGGCTTCCCAGATGCTTCCCCGAATTTTGCCCTTTCCGGTTCCGCCGTGGGAGTTGAGGAAGCCGTCCTCCTCTTTGTAGACGGAAACATCCATCTCCGGATAGACGTCGGCGACGCGGTCCAGGAGGATGAGGCCGGCCCGGGCGTAGCGCAGGTCTCCGGTGTACAGATAGGCGTCCCGGAAGGCCCGGATGGCGTTGTCCACCACGCCGCCGTGCCAGACATGCCAATGGTTGTAATAGGCGATGAAGGTCCACCGGTTCCCCTCTTCATCCACCCATCCGGTCCCGTCATCCACGCCCCAATCGGGCCCCTTTTCCGGGTATAGCTCGTTGACGAGATACCGCTTGTCCGCCCGTTTGGGATCGAAGATGCCGTGCTCGTCCAGTCCGCTCTTGTAGTAGGATTCGAAATCGTTGGTGGGGAACTTGTATCCGCTGCTGGGATCGGTCAGCTTCCAGGGTTCGTTCAGGGGATCCGCCAGCCATCCCCGGTACCCGTATTTTTCGTTGAATTCCCTGCCGGTGATCGGGGAACCCAGCTCATAGTTGACGGCATAGCTGCGCGGAAGGGACTGGGGCGTCACCATCTCCCACAGTCGCTCTTCGCCGTAGGCCAGGTATTTTTCGGCTTCCTGGACGGCATTGTCCCGCATCTGGCGGGCCCAGTCGTACTGGCGAACGTTTTTGCGGGCGTTGGCCACTTTCTCTTCGGTATAAATCGTGCTCCGGGTCTTGCCGCCTTCCCCCTCGGAGGGTTGGGCGCGAACAGGGAAGTTGTAAACGGTAAACAGAAGCAGGAGCAGACAAAGGAGGATGAGGAGATTTTTCACTCAAAAAAACTCCTTTTATCAATTTCGAATTTTTCATTAACAAAAATAGCGAAGAGCCCTTCCCATTGCAAGTCCATTGAATGTCGAAAAATCCGATGGCGCCTTTCGACCATTTCGTCGTTTTCCGGTCTTTCGCCCTCCCTTATAATGGGGATGGCTTAAGGTTCGTGGATCGACACCGTGGACCGGACGGGTTGACTATGGGAAAAAGGAGCGGTGAAATTGAAGATTTCCCGGATCGACGTCTTTCCATTGCGTCTGCCGATGAAGCAAAACTTCTTGATTTCGGGCGGTTCCGTGGGAGGGGTGGCCCAGGGAGCTCCCCATGTCTATGTTCGGGTGGTGGACGATCAGGGATGGGAAGGGTGGGGAGAGGCGCGCCCCAGCCACCGGTGGAGCTACGAGACCCTGGAGTCGGTGGTGACCACCCTTCGCCGGTATATCGCTCCGGCATTGGCGGGGGCGGAGGTGGAGGACCTGCAGGGGGTGCACCGGATCATGAACCGGGAAATCAAGGGCGGGCTCGACGCCGGTCAACCCATCGCCAAAGCGGCGGTGGATATGGCTCTCCACGACCTGATCGGGAAAAGGCGGGGCCTTCGCCTGTCCGGGGTGTGGATGGGTTCCTTCCGGGATCGGATTCGCCTCTCCTACCTGATCAGCACCCCCGATCCGATGGAGGCGGCGAAGAAGGCCCGACAGGCCCGGGAAGCGGGCTATCTCGGGGTGGATGTGAAGATCGGGCTGGATCCCCGCCGGGATGTCGACGTGTTGGAGGCCGTGAAGGCGGCGGCGCCGGATCTGTTTTTTCGGGTGGATGCCAATCAGGCGTACAGCCTGTCCCAGGCCGTCCGCTTGGCCAAGCGGATGGAGGTGTTGGGGGTGGATGTCTTTGAGCAGCCCCTGCCGGCCGGGGATCTCCTCGGCCATGCCGAACTGCGCCGCAAGGTCCACCTGCCCATCGCCTTGGATGAGAGCGTCTGGACCCCCGGTGACGTCATCCGGGCCATTCGGTTGGAAGCCTGTGATACGGTGGTCATCAAATCCACCAAGATGGGCGGGTTGAGCGGCGCCAGGCGGTGCGGCGAAATCGCCCGGGAAGCCGGACTGGACTTGTTGGGGGGCGGATTGACGGAATCCACCCTGGGACTTGCGGCCAGCGCCCACCTGTTCAACTACCTGGAGATCGAAACCCCCGTCGATTTGAACGGTCCCTTCTTCCTCGAGGAAGATCCGGTGAAAGAAGGGCCTGAGGTATTGGAGGGAGGGGAAGTCCGCCTGCCGGATGCTCCCGGGATCGGGTGCGTGGTCGATACGGCGGAAGTAAAGCGGTTTTTGGAGGAGGGGGATTGAGGCGGCTTCGGCGGGATGCCGGAGCGGGTTGGCCTGTAGGCCCTCCGCAAAAAGTGGATCCGTGCCGACGTGTGTCCCTTCGGGATGCGTGTCGGCTTTTATTTGTCCTCAGGGTTTTCCGGTGCGATCGGCGTCCACCAGGCCGCCCGGGTCGGTGTTCTTCGAAAGTAGAAATCTACCGGATAGGGTCGATCATTGCGGGTGCGCAGCAAACGGATGCCATCGTCCCCGCGCCGGTTCCCCTCCGCGGCGCATTCAGCGCCGGCGCGGTCGGTGCCTCCTTTGTTGCCGTTGCCCCGGGGCCGTCGGGGAAAAAGCCGGCCGAGGCTCCCACCGGCTCCCGGGGAAAGGGATCGAAAGGGACACCGATGTTGTCATGGGGCGGAATGAGGGTGCTTCCCTCCGCCCTCAATGGTCGGGGTGCTTGAGCAGGTTCCGCTTTCGCATCAGTTCCTGGACAAAGGTCAGGCGGTAGATCTGTCGGGGCCGCCCTCGGGTGGCCACCTTCTCCTCTCCGACGATATCCACCAGTTGGGCATCGATCCACTGCAGCAGGATTCGGTGGGCGCTGCGGATGGTGATGCCCAGAACCGCCGCCAGCTCGTGGGCGGTGTAGTCGGTTTTGCCGTACCGGGCGATCTGGGCGGCCAACTTGCTCATGTAGATCGCGGACATCCCCGCTTTTTCCGCTTCCCGCAGGAGGCTTTCGTCGGTGATCGAAAGCTCGTAGATCATGGGATGGGTCATCTCCACTGGTCCGATGACGCTGCGGTCCTCCCGCACGATGAAGCAGATGTTGCCGCCGAACTCGGTGGATTGCCGAAGGGCCATCCGTGCGTGGGTCCCTGCGTCGGTGGCCGATCGGCCGAAGCCGATGCCGATGCTCAGGGTGATGCCGAGGGAGCGATGGGTTTCCTCCAGCAAGGGAAGGTATTTATAGCCGCGGGTTTCCCGTTCGAAAATGCCGCGGGTGGTGAAAAAGAGGTACTCGCCCCCGCCCAGATTGGTCAGATGCCCGTCCAACTGTTTTACATAATCCAACAGCAGCCGGTGGAGATCCAGCTCCAGGCGCTGGATGTCGTGCTCGTAGGAGAACTGTCCGGCGATTTTTCGGTAATTGTCAATCTGGATCAGCCCCACCACGATTTGCGCCTCTTTGATTCGCCGGGTTTCCGTCGACAGCAATGCCCGCTCCAGGGCCACGATCAGGTCCTGCAGGGTGGGGGTGACCCACTCGTGGGGGATGTTTTCTTTCTCCATTTCCATGGCGACGGCGTGGTTTCCGGTCATCGCCACACACCGCGGATGGCTGAGGGCATTTTTCCGGTGAAAGCGGACGATCTCTTCCACCGGTGCCGTGGGTGGACCCGGGAAGTAGACGGTCTCCCGGTTGTTCTCCCCCAATTCCTCCAGGATGTTTTTCACATACCGCTCGGCGACGGAATCGATGGAAAGTTTCTGGGCGCCGTGCAGGCTGTTCAAGCGAAAGAGGGAGCGGTACAACCCCGTGCCCATCAAGGGGACGTAGTGGGCGGGCACCTTCAATTCGAGGCGATCCTGGGCCAGCTTGTACCCCCGGTATTCGGAAAACAGGAGCACTTCGACGGTATCCAGCAGTTCGGATGTGGCGTCCAGCAGTTCCTCCTCGGAAGCGAGGGGACGCAGGTGAGGAACGAAGGTCGGAAAGGATTTCAGCGCCTCTTCGGTCCGGTCCACCAGCGGTTTGGGACCGATG
>JAJYSD010000043.1 GCA_021793745.1 Bacillota bacterium | reverse complement strand
CTTACTGTATTCCTCCGGCTGACGGCTTCGATGTTGGAATCGATGAAAGTGAACAGGCAAAGGATGCGGGCGAATGCGTCGGCCGGTTTTGCCAACGCCACCGACCTGGCGGACTACCTCGTCAACAAGGGGCTACCCTTCCGCGAAGCCCACGAAGTGGTGGGCCGCATGGTATTATACTGTATCGAAAACGGCAAAACCCTCGGTGAATGTACCCTCGAAGAGTTCCACCGCTTTACCCCCCTCGTTGAATCGGACATCCATCGGATTCTCGAACCGGAGTCCGTGGTGGAATCCCGGAACATTCCCGGCGGCACGGCCCGGGAAGCCGTCCTGCATACCCTCTCCGAAAAAAAGCGAAGGATCGCTGAAACTTTCCGTTGGACAACCACCGTTAATAAGTAGTGATGAAATCCCGGTATAAGAAATCCCTGTCCGATCGGCGACGGGGTTTCTTTCCGTTTCGTTTCAATTCAATCTTTTTCAAAAGAAACTCTGGGAAAATAAAGATCAGATGCTATAATAGAATGTGAACTTCAGGGCCTGAGGAAACGGCCGGGAATCCGCAGAAGCACCCGACAAGCCGGAAAAATGTGCGTGGACGGCCCGAATCTACGAATATCGCCGATTTATGGATCGATCACATATAGAAAGAATCTGTGCGGAAGGTGATAGCCGTGATCGAAATGCACGATGTCTGGAAGGTATATCCCAACGGTGTGGAGGCTCTTCGGGGCATCGACGTTCGGATTGACCAGGGAGAGTTTTGCTATGTGGTCGGTCCAAGTGGCGCCGGGAAGAGTACCTTCATCAAATTGATGTACCGTGAAGAGAAGCCTTCCAGCGGCGTCATCCTGATCAACGGAGTCAACGTCAAGCGGGTCCGGGATTGGAAGATTCCCTATCTGCGCAGAAAAATCGGGGTGGTTTTCCAGGATTACAAGCTGCTGCCCCACTTGACGGCCTATGAAAACGTTGCGTTTGCCATGGAAGCCATTGAAGCCCCCCGTCGCAAGATCCGCAGCCGGGTCCAGGAGGTCCTGGAACTGGTGGGCTTGGCGGACCGGATGAACGCATTGCCTTCCCAACTGTCGGGGGGCGAACAGCAACGGGTTTCCATTGCCAGGGCGATCGTAAACAACCCGGGCTTCCTGATCGCGGACGAGCCCACCGGCAACCTGGATCCGGAGAACTCCTGGGACATCATGTATCTGCTTGAAGAGATCAATGCCCGGGGGACTACCGTCGTGATGGCCACCCACAACAAGGAGATCGTCAACACGATGCGCAAGCGCGTCATCGCCATCGAGAACGGCGTGATCGTTCGTGACGAGGATCAGGGGGAATATGGTTATGAAGATTGATACGATGTTCCGTCATGCGCGGGAGGCCTTCAAAAGCCTCAAGCGAAATACATGGATGACCTTTGCGGCGGTCAGCGCCGTCGCTGTCACCCTGCTCATCTTCGGCTTTTTCCTCGTATTCGCCTTTAATATTAACTACCTCTCCAAAGAATTGGATCAGCAGGTGGCCATCCGCGCATCGATCGTGCCGGGGGCATCCGCCGACGACATCGAGCAGCTGCAAAAGCAGATTGAACAGAATCCGGAGGTAAAGTCGGTTACCTTCATCCCCAAAGCACAAGGCCTGCAGCAATTGAAGGCCCAGTTGGGCGAGGACAGCAAGATCCTCGAGGGGTTGGAAGGGGAGGAGAACCCCTTGCCGGACACCCTGGTGATTGTTCCGCAGAATCCCCAGAGGATCGAGGAGCTGGCCAATAAGGTGAAAGCCCACAACTTGATTGAACATGAAGACCACGGCGACGGCGTGACGGACAAGCTGCTGGATTTCTCCAGCCTGGTCCGGAATGTGGTGCTGGTGTTCGGTCTGGGGTTGGCTGTGTTGGCGGCGTTCCTCATTTCCAACACGATTAAGCTGACCATTTTCGCCCGTCGTCGCGAGATCGAAATCATGCGGCTGGTCGGAGCGAGCAACTGGTTTATCCGCTGGCCCTTCTTCATCGAGGGGGCGTTCATCGGCATGCTGGGAGCCGTCTTCCCGGTGATCATTGTGCTCGCTTTCTACAAAGCCGCGTTGAACGTATTGACGGACGGCAGCCAATACAGCTTTATCAAGATGCTGCCCATGATGCCCCTTTCCCTGTATGTGGCGGCCTTGACCACTTTCCTCGGCGTGTTGATCGGGATCTGGGGAAGTGTGATCTCCATTCGCCGATTCCTGAGGGTTTGATGGCGTCCCTTTTTCAAAGGGTAAAAAATTCAGACAGCGGAAGGGGAGCGCACCGGGATGTCCGGGGACTGAAATGCGTCTCAGCATAAATCTGAGGAGGGGTTGGTGTGAGGCGGACTCTTCATGTTGCGCTGTGCTTCCTGATGATCCTCTTCGCGGCCCTGCCTGCGGCCTATGCGGAGACGGGAGCGGCGGACATTGAGGAGAAAAAGGCGAAAATCAAGGAGCGGGACAAAAGGATTCTCCAGCTGGAAAAGGAGAAAAAGCTGACCCTTGAAGAAAAAGAGGAACTGATGAAGCAGTTGAGCGACATGAAGAGCCGCCTGATGACGCTGAATGAGCAGGTGTACCAGTCGGAACAGGAGCTGAAAAAAAGCGAAAAGCGCCTGCGCGAGTTGGAGAAACGGATCCAAAAGCGGGAGGCCCTGTTAAAGAACCGGCTCCGTTTCCTGTATCAGCGCGGAGATATGTACTATCTGGAAACCCTCCTCGAATCCGACTCCTTTGGCGACTTTTTGTCCCGGCTCGATCTGATCCGGAAGCTGATCCGGGCGGATCGGGAGCTCCTCGATTCCCACAAGCGGGATCAGGAGCAGTTGGAGGCGGAAAAGGCCTCGATCGAACGGGACTTGGAGGAACGCAGGAAGTTGGCGGCGGAAGCCGAGCAGCTACATAAGCGCTTGGTAAGTCAATACAAGAAGTACGAGGCGCAGCTGATCGATCTGGAAAAGCAACAGGAACACCTGGAGGAGATCAACAAACGGGAGCAGCGGGAAGTCCGCAGGTTGATCGCCCAGAAAACGAGGGAATCCGCCGAGGAAAAGGCCGGTCAGTATGCCGGGCCCAAGGACGGCAAATTTCTCTGGCCGGTGGAGGGTGGAATCCTCACCTCCGGCTACGGTTATCGGCGGAATCCTGTGACGGGTGCATACAAGCTGCACGAGGGGATTGATATCGGTGCACCCCTCGGAACGCCGATCCGGGCCGTGGCGGCCGGAAAGGTGATCGCAACCCGTCCCGCCAGCGGTTACGGTTACATTGTTGTGATCGATCACGGAGGCGGGCTGTCCACCCTCTACGCCCATGTTTATCCGCAAGACGTGACCGTTCGCCTCGGTCAGTCGGTAAGCCGGGGACAGGTCATCGCAGCGGTGGGGAACAATGGACAGTCGACCGGTCCCCACCTTCATCTGGAGGTTATCAAGGATGGCCGTACCGTGGACCCGAAACCCTATTTCCGTTAAGCCGATCTTCGCCTGACCATGAAAATGTGAAATCGGGGAGAGAATGGAATGAAACGGACGTGGCTGACCATCCTGCTCGCTTTCAGCCTTGTGTTGACTTCAGCTCCGCTTTCCGACGGCTGGGTGTGGGCTGAAAGTAAGGCGGACAAGGCGAAAAAGGAACTGGAGGAAATCCGCAAGCAAAAAAAGGGCGTCCAAAAGGAGCTGGAGAGTGTCCAAAAGGATGTCGAAAAGCAGAAAAAGAAGCTGAACAAGCTGGAAAAGCAGCTGTACACCACCGAGAAGAAGATCGGAAAGATCGAAAAGAAAATGGAAGTTCTGGAGGACCAGCTCGGAAAACGGGAGAAGCTCTTTAAAAATCGGATTCGCCGGATGTATCAGAGGGGCGAAATGGGATACATGACGGCGCTTCTGGAGTCCGATTCGCTTCGCGAGTTCCTCGACAAGTTTGAAGCCCTGCGCCTACTGGTGAAACAGGATCACTCCGTGTTGGAGGGCTACTTCAACACCAAGAGGGAATACGAGAACCGGAAGCAGGAACTGACGGAACTGCAGAAGGAACAGAAAAAGAGCCGCGATCAGGTGAAAGAGGAATATGACAAGCTGGCCAAGACGATGAAGAAGCATCAAAAAGAACTGGCCAGCCTGGAACACAAGGAGGAGCTGAAGGAAGAAGAGATTCAGCGCATCACTCAGCTGACCTCCAATACGGGCAACTTCTCTTACGGCGGTGGCGCATTTGCCTGGCCTGCCAACAGCCGGAGAATCAACTCCCCCTACGGGTATCGCAGCAGCGGATTTCACTACGGGATCGACATCGATGGAAACCTGGGCGATCCGATTTATGCCGCCGCTTCGGGAGTGGTCAAGGAAAACGGCCCCGCCAGCGGATATGGCTGGGTCATCGTCATTGACCACGGCAGCGGTTTGACCACCGTTTACGCCCACATGTACAGCAATACCGTCCAGGTATCGACCGGCCAGCGCGTGAGCAAGGGGCAACGAATCGCCTCCATCGGAAACAATGGACGATCCACCGGACCGCATCTGCACTTCGAAGTGCGCAAAAACGGAACCCCGCAAAATCCGATGAATTATTACTGAGCGTGGAGTTCGAGGCGTCCCGCTTCCAAACAGGTGTGAAGACATAACCGCGATATTGGGGAGAGAAGCATGAAGCAAGTTTTCACATGGATCCTCGTCTTTTGTTTCACGATCTCGTCGGTTGGCTGGGTGCACGCCAATGAGAAGGAAGAAGTGAAGAGAGAGCTGAAAAAGATCCAGGACGACAAAAAGAGCGTCAAGGAGGATCTGGATCAGCTGGATCAGGAAATCAAGAAAAACCGGGATGAACTCAAGAAGTTGGAAAAGGAAATGGAAAAAATCGACGGAGAAGTGGCTGAGATTGAAAAGGAAATGGAAGGGATCAAAAAGAGGGAAGAGCGCTACAAGAAGATCTTTAAAAACCGGATTCGCAAACTGTACCAACAGGGGGAAGTCGGATACATGGTCTCCTTGCTGGAATCCGAGTCCCTGGAGGAATTTCTCGGCCGCTTTGAGTCGATCCGGCTGATCGTCAAGCGGGATCACAGCCTCTTTGACAGTTACGTGAAACTGCGCGAGGAAAAGGAAAAGCGGAAACAGGATCTGCTTTCTCTTCGCGAGGAGCAGAAAAAAACCGCGGCAGAGGCGGACAAGGCCTATAAAGAGATGCTCGAGGACGTGAAAAAGAAGGAGGGGAAGCTTTCCGAGCTGGAAAACCTGGAGTCCATCAAGGAGAATGAGATTCGGCGGATCAACTTGAATCTGATTCAAAGGGGTCAGTTATCCTTCCCCTACGAGGGAGGCCCCCTCCAGTGGCCCTCTGCCAGCCAAAGGCTCACATCCCCCTTCGGATATCGATACCATCCGGTGACCGGAAGTTATCGGATGCATGCGGGGATCGATATCGGCGGGAGCTTGGATACCCCGATTTACGCAGCCGCCTCCGGCGTGGTGGTGGAAAGCCGCCCCAGTGTGGGTTACGGGTGGATCATCGTCATTTATCACGGGGACAAGGACGGAACACCTCTGTACACCTGGTATGCCCACAGCTATGAACACCAAGTCCGGGTCAAGGCGGGGGACGAGGTGAAGCGTGGACAGCATATCGCCGGGATCGGGAGCAACGGCATGTCCACCGGTAACCACTTGCATTTCGAAGTGCGAATCGGCAAGAACGGTCAAGCGGTCGACCCGATGTCGTATCTGAAGCGATAAAAAGGATCATTCCGAGGCCGATTCCGGCCTTTTCCTTTTTTGGTTCCCTTGAGTTCGAACTTCGGTTTTGCTAGAGTGTTCCTATAGGATATTTCTGTCGTTCGGATCGGGGTTTCATTTTCAAGCGGGTGCGCCGTCGCACCCATTCCTTCACGTCCTGCTTCAGGAATATTCTTTCACCCTCTTCGGGTTCTTGTCTGATCAAAGGGACCGTATACTGGAAATACGAGGGGCCTGCCGGCATGCCGATCATCCGGCCGGAGCTGCTTCCGCATTTTCCTCCATTTCATTGCACAAAATAGGGATCTCATCCTCGGGAAGTTCCCTGCTCTCAACTCTCACCGTAGCAGGCGGTTTAAAGGGTGGTGTTTTCATGTATATTCGCGGTCGCACTGCGGCGCTGTTAATCGTTTTTTCCATTTTGTGCAGCAGCTTGCTCACGGCTGCGGCGTTCGGCGCAGGTGAGTCGATCGCATCGATCTTCTTCGGAAGCGTTCCGGCCTCCAAAAGCGCGGATGGTCTGGAGGATGGCCTGGAGAAGCTGCAACAGACCTACAACTTGATCAAGCGGGAATATATTCGGGATGTGGATGATCAAAAGTTGATCGACGGGGCGATCAGCGGGATGGTGGAGGCCCTGGACGATCCCTATTCCGTCTACATGGATCAGGAGACCGCCAAACAGTTTCACTCCGCCCTCGAGTCTTCCTTTGAAGGAATTGGGGCGGAGGTGACGATGAAAAACGGGCGGGTCACCATCGTATCCCCCTTCAAGGGATCCCCGGCGGAAAAGGCCGGACTTCGACCGGAGGACCAGGTGATCAAAGTCAATGACGTCAGCCTGGAGGGGATGACCCTCAACGAAGCGGTGATGAAAATCCGGGGTCCGAAGGGGACGAAGGCGAAGCTGGAAGTGGTCCGGCCGGGACACTCGGAAATTTTGCACATCACGGTGGTTCGTGACGAGATTCCGATCGAGACCGTCGATGCGCAAATGTTGAAGGACGGTATCGGTAAAATCGAGATCAGCCAGTTCGCGGAAGATACCGCCGACGACTTTTCCTCCGCCCTGAAGGAGTTGGAAAAGCAGGGGATCAAGGGACTGATCATCGACCTGCGGGGCAATCCGGGCGGCTTGTTGCCGGCGGTGTTGGAGATCGCCGAGGAGCTGGTGCCCGGCCAGAAGCCCATCATGTTTACTGAGGACAAACGGGGTCAGCGGGTGGAGTATAAATCAAAGCGGCAGGAGCCGAAGCCCTATCCCATCGTTTTGTTGATCGACAAGGGGAGCGCCAGCGCTTCGGAGATTTTGGCCGCTGCGATGAAGGAGTCGGGGGGATACACCCTGGTCGGCCAACCCACCTTCGGGAAAGGCACGGTGCAGACCGCCAAGGACTTTGATGACGGCAGCAATCTGAAGATGACGATGGCGAAGTGGCTGACCCCGAAGGGCAACTGGATCGATCAAAAGGGCGGCACGAAGGGGGTCAAGCCGGATGTGACCGCCAAACCGCCCGCCTTCGCCCAAGCGACCCCGCCGATGCCGGAAAAACCCCTGAAGCGGGATATGGCATCCCCCGAGGTGCGCAACCTGCAGCTGATTTTGGACGGCATGGGCTATTCCCCGGGCCGAACCGACGGTTATTACAGCGAACGGACCGAATTGGCCGTCAAGGCCTTTCAGAAAACCCGAAAACTCCCGGTGACCGGTCAGGTAGATCAAAAAACCGCGTTGAAACTGCAAGAGGAGTTTTTGAAGCTGCTGCGCGATCCCAAAAGCGATATCCAGCTCCAGGTGGCCGTCGATGTGTTGAAAAAACAAATGAAGTAAGCAGCGAAGCGAAAACCCCCCA
>JAJYSD010000042.1 GCA_021793745.1 Bacillota bacterium | reverse complement strand
TCAGTCCGAACCCGGTCAGGGCGGCGACGCCGACAATAATGCCCACCACGGCACAGGCCATGGCCACCCCGATCGCCGAGCGCGCTCCCTCTTCCAGGGCGTCGATCAGGTCCCGGAGGCTCATCCGCGTCGTCCTGCGCAGGGAGGCGACGGCAAGGGTCACCAGGATGGTCCAGAAGGCGGTGTACAGGATGGTGACGTTGGTGAAGAACAGCATGTAGATGAGAAACAGAAGGGGGATGACCAGGTGTCCCCGCTCCTTCAGCACATCCCTCACCCGCGGGATTTTCGAGCGGGGGATGCCCTTCAGCCCCAGGCGGTCGGCCCGGAGATGGACCTGGGTGAGCACGCTCAGATAATACAACAGGGCCGGCAAAAGGGCGGCCAAGGCGATGGTGGAATAGGGGATTCCCAGGGTTTCCGCCATGATGAAGGCGGCGGCCCCCATGACGGGCGGCAGCACCTGGCCGCCGACGGAGGCGCTGGCCTCCACGGCGCCGGCGAAGTTCCGCTGGTAGCCGATTTTCTTCATCAGGGGGATCGTAAAGGCTCCCGTGGTCACCACGTTGGCGACCGCCGAACCGTTGATGGAGCCCAAAAAGGCGCTGGACAGAACCGCCACCTTGGCCGGTCCTCCCTTGGAGGATCCGGCGAGGGCCAGGGCCAGGTCGTTGAAGAACTGGCCCATTCCCGACTTGGAGAGGATGGCCCCGAACAGGATAAACAGGAAGATGTAGCTGGCGGAGACGCCGATGGCTGTCCCGTAGATGCCCTCCAGGCCCATAAACATGTAGGCGAAGGTGTCCTCCCAGGTGTATCCGCGGTGTGCAAAGGTATCCAGGGGAAAGTTCCTTCCGTACACCGCGTACAGCATAAAGAGCAGCGCCAAAACCGGAAGTCCCCAGCCGATCACCCGGCGGCCCGCTTCCAGCACGAGAAGGACGGTGATGATGGAAAAGATCAGGTCCACCGAATGGTACATGGTGGTTCCCCGCTGGACGATGCCCGCAAAGTCCCCCAGGACGTAGACGGCGGTGGCCAGCCCCAACAGCCCGAGAATCGCATCATACCAGGTGACCCGGTCCCTCGGGCTTTTTCGTCCCATCGGATACAGGAGAAAGACCAGCGCCAACATGACGCCCAGGTGGAGGGCGCGATGGGGATGGGTATTAAACAGGGGGAAGGCGGATGTATACAGCTGGTAAAGGGATAGCCCCGCCGCCAAAACGGTGACCAGGATCGCCTGCCACCGGGATTTCAGGATCCGAAACCGCATTTCCTTGTCGTATTTCTCCAGCAGCTCTCGGCTTTCGGTGGGGGTTTCCGGGTTCAAACCATTCACCTCACTCGATCATGCTCATCAATCGGGGCAGTTTCCGGATGCGCACCTCGACGGGGGCATGGTGCGGGACGCAGGCTTTCAGGTCGGCGTCCCGGCCCTCGATGAGCAACCGGTGGTTGACCCGATGGGAATAGACAAAATGGAGGGAATCAAAGGTCCGGTTCATTTTCCGCATCACCACCCATCCCCCTGCCACTTCGGACTCCGGAGCCTCCACGTCGACACCGGCCCCGAAGGACTTGACCCGCGCCGTCGTCAGCACCAGCTCGGTCCCCCGGATCCGGTACTGTTCCACCCAGGGAGTATGCTCGATGGAATGGGTCCACGACAGCCGGATCCGGGTCCCCTCCTCGACCGGGAAGAGGGCGTATCGCCGGCCGCTTTTGTCATCGACGATCTCCAGGTAACGGGCGGGAAGGAGCAGCCAGATCAACCCTCCCAGGGCGAGAAGCACCGCCGAACCCCAGAGACCGGCGAGAATTCTTCTCCGGGGGGATTTTGGCAGGGGTCGGATTATTTCACGCCCGCCTCTTCAAAATATTTCTCCGCCCCGGGATGGAAGGGGATGGGAACCGATTCTTTCGCCGTCTCCAGTTGGATTTCTTTGGCGGCATTGTGGGCGTTGTGAACTTTTTTCAGGTTTTCAAACATCGTCTTGGTCAAGCGGTATACCGTCTCTTCATCCAGATCCGTTTGGACGACCAGGAGGTTCATGATGGAGGCGGTGGGCACATCCTCCTTGTTCCCGTACGTGTCCTTGGGGATCGTGTTTTCGGCATAGTACGGGTAAAGCTCCTTCAGCTTTTTCATCCCTTTCCCCTCGATGGGGATCACCTTCACTTTGTGGGAGGTGGACAGATCGGTCACCGCCGGATTGGGGATGCCGGAGGTGACAAAGGCGGCGTCCACCGTCCCGTTTTTGATCCCGTCGATCGCTTCGCTGTAGGAGAGGTAATCTTCATCAAAGTCCTCGTAGGACATGCCGTGGGCCTCCAGGATCGCCCGGGCGTTCAATTCAACCCCGCTGTTGGGGGCCCCGACGCCGACCCGCTTTCCCTTCAAATCCTCGATGGTTTCGATCCCCGTATCCACCGTCGTAATCACCTGAACGTAATTGGGGTACAGGGCGGCGACGGCGGCGAAGGATTGGACCTTTTTGTCGAAGGGGCCGGTCCCTTCATAGGCCTGGGAGGCCGCATCGCCCATGATGATCGCCAGTTCGGCGCGCTTTTTGTCCAGCAGATTGATGTTTTCCACCGAGGCCCCCGTGGCCTGGACGGAGGTTTGGGCCCCCAGTTCGGTTTCGTACAGTTGGCCCAGGGTGGCCCCCAGGGGATAGTAGACCCCGGATTGTCCTCCGGTGGCGATGGTGAGGAACAGCCGGTCATCGGCGCCGCTTCCACCGCCGCAGGCGGATAGGACCAGAAGGGACGCCAAAAAAATAATAAAGGAAACCCTTTTCACTCTTCCTTCACCTCGTTCTCATCAATATATTCACCTAATTTTGATGATAAGGGAGTTTCAGTTTTCAATCAAACAAAATTTGTCGATTTTTCTTTTGAAACAGCATGTCGGCCGGAAGCAACAAATCCGGCGATCTTCGCCGGACGGGTGCCTGACAGGCGTCGGAAAGCGATCCCCTTCGGCGCTGTTGCAGGGCCAGGCGCGTCGGGGTTCTCCGGTTTCACCAAATTTTTCGATTCCCTTTGACCGTGGGTCAACCCGAATCCCTCGGGGGCCTTTTCCCTTTCCTGGCCGGATCCTTTTCGGAAGGATGAATCTCCCAGGTTTCCTGAATCCCGGCGGTGATCCGGACAGCCGGATCGTAGCCGGACGGATAGTCGGCCAAACGGCCGCCGTCCAACTCATCGGAAGGGTTCTTTTGGTCCATGGTTTCACCTCCGAGTCTCAGCCGCTTCGGCCCTTTCCTTTTTCAAACAAAACGCAGGAGAAATAGTGTATACTGAACGTACGTTTTATGCAGGGGCCGGATGAGTCCCCGTTTTTCATCCGCCTTTTCGGGTACATAGATGGCGGGCGGCAAAAACCGGTTATTCTTGATAAGTGCATCCTGTCTCTTTTCCGGATCGGGTATGACGGTAAAACATGCCAACCTATCCGGCCCAAAGGAGGGAAGTCCCCGTGCCCGGCGTCATCCATTTGTATCCCGTATCCCGCCTCTCCTGGGGGATGGGGTGGCCCTACGGTCTGCCGGACGGAGAGGAAGCGATCGTCTACCTTGTGCCCTCGACGCGGATGGCATCGGAGATGCGCTGGCGCCTGGAGGGCTATTCCCGGCTGGCACACCGGGTCCGGATTTTCACCTTTGACCAGTTTGTCGTCCATTATCTTCCGGAGGAATCCCTCCACCGGATGTCTCCGGCGGAACAGGAACTTGTCGTCCAACAGGCGGTGATCCGGGCGGAAAGCCGAGGCGCATTTTCCCATTTCCGGGGGATGGCCGAGCAAGAGGGCTGGTTGAAAAAGGTGGAGACCTGGATCGGGATGATGAAGCGGAGCGGCATCCGCCCGGGGCGATTGAATGCCCTGTGGCGGAGCCGGGAGGCGAAATGGGCGGAACTGGCCCGGATCTTTCAGGCGTATCATGAAATTTTGGAGCAATTCGATCTGGTGGATCACGAGGAGCCTTACAACCGGTTGATGCACGCCATCGCCCGGGGGCGGGTGCACCTGCCGGAACGGGTGGTGGCGGAGCACTTTTACGACTTGTCACCGCTGCAGGAACAACTGCTCATTCAATTGGTGACGGCGGATGTGCCGGTGGAGCTGCACCTGGCATGGGATGCTTCTCGCCGATCGCTGTTCGGCGATGCCCAGCGGATGGTGGAACGCTTGTCCCGACGGGGCTTCGTCGTTCGCGCCGCGGAGGTGGGAGACCCGGATCCGTGGGACGGGAAGACGGCCCCCCTCCGCCACTTGACCCGCAACGCCTTTTCCTTGAAACCGGAGGCGGCGGATGCGGAGGGCGCGGTGGAGGTGATATCCGCTCCGGGAATCCGGCGAGAGGTGGAAATGGTTGTCGCCCGCATCAAGCAGTGGCTGGAGGAATCGGAGGGATCCCTGTCGGAGGCGGCGATCGTGGCGGCCGATCCGGAGAGATACCTGCCGGAGCTGTTCCGGGTGCTGGATGAAGGGGGGCTGCCCTGTTCGCGAAGCCGGGTCCGTCCCCTGTCGGATCATCCCCTGTTTCGGACGGTCCGGGCGGCCCTTTTGACCCGGATGGGTCGGAAAGAGATGGGGTTCCATCTGCTGCGCAGTCCCTACCTGCCCTGGGGCGACCGTCAAGTCCGGGGGAAGTGGATCGCTTGGCTCCGGCGCCAGGGGATGCCGGAGTGGACCCGCCTGCGGGAACGGATCGAACGGTGGAAGGGCGGGGAATCGCTCCCTTCCGGCGAGGAGGAGTCGCTCTCGTCCTTGATCCGGCTGGTGGAGTGGGTCAATGATATTCCCCTCCGGGCCACCTGGACGGAGCGGATCGCCTGGTTTCGGGAGTGGATTCGCCGGATCCGGCCGGAGGCGGATGGTTCCCGCCTAGCCCGGCAACCCGATCTGCTGCCCTTCCTCGCCGAGGATCTCCACGCTTTTCGGCAGTTGGAATCGATCGCGGCGGAGTGGGAAAATCTTTACGGTCGCATCGGTGCCGGGGGGCAAGCCTGCGACCTCTCTTCCTTTGTCGCTGCACTGACGGCGGCCGCCGAGCACAAGCCGGTCCGCGGCCGTCCGGGCGTTCGGGGAGGCCTGCGGGTATTGGAACCCAACCAGGTGCGGGGGGACCGCTACCGGGCGGTCTTTCTCCTCGGATGCGCGGAAGGGGTATGGCCCCGGCCGATCCGGGAGGACTGGCTACTCTCCGATGAGGAAGCGAACCGCCTGCGGGACGAGGAGGTGCTCGTCCCCACCACCGAGGAGCGGCGGAGGCGGCAGCTCACCTCCTTCTTCCTGTGTGCGGCGGCGGCCGAGGAGTTGCTGGTGCTTTCCTGGCCGAAAACGGATGGGGAGGGGAAGGAGCGGCTTCCGTCCCCCTATGTGGAGGAGCTCCTCCGGGTGTTTGCGCGGGAGAGCATCCGGTGGAGGGAGCGAGACGCCTCCTCCCCGTTGCCCGACGATTGGGCAGGGTGCATCTCCCGCCGCCGCGGGATGGAGCGGGCTGTCGGACTGTTGGCAGGGATGATCCCGGAGCCGGGGGATGGAAAGGAGGAAATCAAGGCCCGACGCCTGCTCCGCCGCGGTGCCGCTGGAGGCGGCGCTGCGCCCTCCTGGGTGGAGCGGATGCGGGCGGAACGGATCCGGTGGAAAGGGGGATTTACCGCCTACGATGGGGTGATCGGGGACCAACGCCTCCGGGATCGGCTCCGCCGTCGTTTGGGCCGGCAGGTGTGGAGTGCGTCCCAGTTGAACGAGCTTTCCCTCTGCCGGTTCCATTTCTTTGCCGGTCGCCTGTTGGGACTGGGGGAGAGGGAAAGGGCGGAGGAGGGGCTGACCCCTTTGGAGCGGGGCGAGCTGATGCACCGGATTCTCTGCCGCTTCTGGGACCGTTATCGCCATCGGCCGCCGGGGCCGGAGGAAGCGGAGGCGGCCCTGCACCACCTGGAATCCGTCGCCGAGGCGGTATTTCGCGAAGCCGTCGACGCCTTGTCCGCGGAGCGGGATCCCCTTTGCCTGCGGGTGGAGAAAAACCGGTTGAAACGGCAGCTTCGGACCCTCCTGGAACATGAAATCCATTGGCGGGACCGTCTCAAGGGAGGTTGTAACCCCCTTCCCCGTTATCTGGAGCTGTCCTTCGGAATGCCCCTGGATCCCACCCTGCTCCAGCGGGGCGAGGCGGATCCCGAATCCCGGACTGCGCCCGTGGAGATCCCCCTTGCCGACGGAAATCGACTCCGGCTCCGGGGAAAAGTGGATCGGGTCGACGTGGATGCCGAAGGCTATTATGTCCTTTACGACTATAAATCGGGATCGGCGCCGCGGACGGAGGAGGTCCGTGCCGGCATTCACCTTCAGCTTCCCCTGTACCTCTGGGCTCTCCAGGAGGCCTTTGGGTTTTCTCCGGAGAAAGCCGTCGGGGTCGCCTTTTATGTTCCGGGCCGGCCCGGAAAGCGGCCCACGGATAATCGCAACCAGGGTTTGTGGCGCCGGTCGCTGGTGGACCGGGCGGGCATCCGGCCCTCGGTCGGCTCCGCGTTGGATGAGACTTCATGGGAGGAGACCCTGGAGAGGATCCGAGAGCGGCTGTCCGCATGCCTCCACCTGTCTCGGACGGGGAACTTCGCCGTCCAACCGGCGGTGGAGTGTCCGGAGCACTGTCCCCACCGCACCGTTTGCCGCTTTGATGCACGGCGGTTGGCTCCAAAGGGGGATCCCGGAGCGGGACCCGCCTCCGGAACGGATATCGGGTGAGTCGGAAAGCGAGACGGAAAGGAGGATGGCGGATGGGCCGAGTCAGCTCCCTCACGCCGGAACAGCGGAAAGCGGCGTATACCCTGGACGCGGATTGCATCGTGTCGGCCGGCGCCGGTTCGGGGAAAACCCGGGTGCTGGTGGAGCGGTTTTTACACATCCTGTCCCGTTACGGGGAAGATCCGGAGATCCTGGAGCGGGTCGTCGCCATCACCTTCACCGAAAAGGCGGCGACGGAGATGAAGGGGCGAATCCGCCGCCGCTTGGCTGAACGGATGGAAGAGGCGAACCGGAGCGGCCGGCCGGATGAGGCCCACCGCTGGTATCGGCTGATGGTGGATTCGGAGCGGGCGGCCATCATGACGATCCACGCCTTCTGCGCCCGCTTGCTCCGCGATTTTCCCGTGGAGGCGGGGCTTGATCCGCAGTTTGCCGTGTTGGATGAAGTGGAGGGGCGCCTGTTGCTTCGGGATGCGGTGCGGGAAACCTTGTTCGCCACCGGGAGGTCCGGAGACGCCCGCCTCCTCGATTGGCTGACGGGGATGGGGATCTCCCGGGGAATCGACGCCCTGGCTGGTGCGATCGGCAAGATGGCCGGATACGGGTGGACCGCGGCGGCCTTGAAGGAGATCACCCGGCGAGATCTGAGGCGATCGATCTCCCGTCTGCAGCGGTTGCGGGAGGAATCCCTGGCCGAATGCCGGGAGGCGGGGGAGGCCCTGATGGGGATGAAGGGGGGCAAGAGGCTGCAGGCCTTTCAAGCGGAATGGCCCGGCCTGCGGGAAATTCTGGTCCGGGAGAAAGATCCGGAAACCCTTCTGCACCCGGTGGAACGGATCCTGGAGCTGCTCAAAGGCCATTGGGGCCGGAATGCGGAGCTCCTCGCCGCTCGAAA
>JAJYSD010000041.1 GCA_021793745.1 Bacillota bacterium | reverse complement strand
GGAAAATTTGAAATCCGTAGCCCGGGCTCTGGGGAAGGATTTGGACGACCTGGTGGTCGTCATCCTCGACCGGCCGCGCCATACCGATCTGATTGAGGAAGTGCGGCGATGCGGTGCCCGGATCAAGCTGATCCCCGACGGGGACGTGGCTGCCGCCGTCAACACGGGATTTCCCGACACCGGTGTGGATATTCTGTACGGCATCGGCGGAGCGCCCGAGGGGGTCTTGGCGGCGGTGGCCTTGAAATGCCTGGGTGGCGAAATCCAGGGCCGTTTGGTTCCCGAAAACGAGGAGCAGTTGTCCCGCTGCCGGCAGATGGGCATCGATGATCCCAAGCGGGTATTGTTCATGGACGATCTCGTCAAGGGGGATGACGCTATCTTTGCCGCTACGGGAGTGACCGACGGGGAACTCCTTCGGGGCGTACGCTACCGGGGTGATCTGGCCACCACCCATTCCTTGGTGATGCGGGCCAGGACCGGAACCGTTCGCTTCATTGAAGGAACCCATCGACTGAAGAAAAAGCCGAATCTGGTTTTGGAATAGCCGCGAGAATAAGCCTTTGTGCATCGGGATATGATGGATGTGAACTGATCTTGTTAGAATAGCGTGGTGAGTCAGCGATGGAGATGACGCTCAGCGATCTGGAAAACTGCCGTTTAACGGACCTGTACAAGTTGGCCAAGGAATACCAGATACCCTATTACAGTCAAATGAAAAAGAAAGAATTGATCTTCGCCCTGCTCAAGGCTCGGGCGGAGCGAGACGGACTCCTTTTCATGGAGGGAGTTCTCGACATCCTTCCCGAAGGCTACGGCTTTCTGCGACCCATCAACTACCTCCCCTCCTCGGAGGATATCTACATCTCCGCCTCGCAGATCCGTCGATTCGATCTTCGTCCCGGTGACCTGGTATCGGGGAAAGTGCGTCCTCCGAAGGAGAATGAGCGCTATTTCGGTCTCCTTCACGTCGAGGCGGTCAACGGGGAAGACCCCAATCTGGCCGCCGAACGGCTCCATTTTCCCGCCCTCACCCCTCTGTACCCCCAGAAGAAGCTGACCCTGGAAACCACGCCCGATCGGCTGTCCACCCGCATCATGGATTTGATCGCCCCCGTCGGCCTGGGGCAGCGGGGATTGATCGTCGCCCAGCCGAAGGCGGGAAAAACCATGTTGCTGAAGGAGATCGCCAACAGCATCGCGGAAAACTACCCCGGGATCGAGCTGTTCGTTCTCTTGATCGATGAGCGTCCGGAAGAAGTGACCGACATGCAGCGGTCGGTCAAGGCGGAGGTGGTCAGCTCCACCTTCGACGAACTGCCGGAAAATCACATCAAGGTGGCGGAGTTGGTCCTGGAACGGGCCCAGCGCCTGGTGGAGCACAAGCGGGATGTGGTGATCCTCCTGGACAGCATCACCCGGCTGGCCCGGGCCTACAACCTGGTGATCCCCCCGAGCGGGCGGACCCTTTCCGGAGGAATCGATCCCACCGCCTTTCACCGCCCCAAGCGATTTTTCGGAGCAGCCCGAAACATCGAAGAGGGCGGAAGTCTCACCATTTTGGCTACGGCGCTGGTGGAGACGGGTTCCCGGATGGATGACGTGATTTACGAAGAGTTTAAGGGGACCGGAAACCTGGAAGTGCATTTGGATCGGCGACTGGCGGAGCGGAGAATTTTCCCGGCGATCGATTTGCGCCGATCGGGAACGCGCCGGGAGGAGCTGCTTCTCTCGAAGGAGGAACTGGAGAAGCTGTGGATGCTCCGCCGTTCGATGACGGATTCTCCGGATTACGTCGAAGCGTTTATCAGCAAATTGTCCGCCACCAAAACCAACGAGGAGTTTCTGGCCACCCTCGAGTCGCGTCCCCGGCGCTCCAGTACCGCCTCCTGATCCGGCGTGAGTCATAAGGCATCTTACCCCCGCATAGGAATGAGGAGTGGAACGGAAGTCCGTTCCGTCACTTTTTCCGTGCGGGGTGGTGAGATGACTAGTAAGAAGGCGTTGGTGGCGTCGTCCTTATCCCTCTGTACCGCCTCTTGGCTGGCGAGCGGTCAAGGACAAGCGGTCCATGCCGCCGATGATATCCGCGGGATGGATTCGTCCCGGGGCGATGAGCAGGTGGCCCAGGCGGTCCTGTATCAGTACCTCAGTCCCATCTCCAGCGTCGCGGAGGGCAACTTGGCGACCAAGAAAGAGTCCAAGCCGCTGACCTACAAGGTGAAGCGCGGGGATACTCTGTACCAGATCGGAAAAGTATACGGCGTCGACCACCGGAAGCTGGCCCTCTTGAACCGCATCAAGAATCCGCGGCTGCTCCAGGTGGGCCAGGTGCTGAAGCTCCCCTTGAAGCGGAAATGGGTCCGCGTCAAAGAGGGGGAGACGCTGGAATCCCTCGCCGAGAAGCATAAGACCAGCAAAAAGATGCTGATCAAATTGAATCCGGATGTGGCCGCCGCCGGATCGGTTTACACCGGGCAGGTGATCGCCGTTCCGCGTCCGATCAAGGTGAAGGTGCCGAAGGTGACCGGCGGGCCGGCCAACCGCTCGAAGCCGAAACCGCAGGTGATCGCCCAGGCGGCTTCGGCAAAGGGGGCGGCTTCCTTCCGCTGGCCGGTCGGAGGGCAGATTACCAGCCGGTACGGGTGGAGAAACGGACGGATGCACAATGGAATCGACATATGGAATGCGCAGCGGACCGGCAGCGTCATTCGCTCCTCCTTGGGCGGGCGGGTCATCAAGGCCGGCTATTCGAACGGGTACGGCAATCTGGTCGTGGTGGATCATGGAAACGGGTGGGTGACCTATTACGCCCATTTGAGCCGAATCATCGTCAGCAAAGGCCAGGCGGTCGGCCGGGGGCAGCCCCTGGGATACATGGGCCAATCGGGGAATGCCACGGGGGTACACCTGCATTTTGAAGTGCGTCGGAACGGTCAGCCCGTCGACCCGCTTTCCGTACTTCCCTGAGGTTGGGTTCCCGCAGGTACATCCGGTGATGATTCGCCTTGTTCCCCGCTCCCTAGTCCCCGTTCCGACCTGAAGCGGTGGGTTGTGGGCATGGGCCTGCTCCTTTCCGGTTGCGGTGGGATTTTCATTATGCTATAATACTTTAGCATGTTATACAGGAGTTATTCCCTTTGAGCTGCTGGAAAGAGGTGATTGCGATGAAGGCGGCCATTCATCCCGAATACAAATTGACAACCGTAACCTGTGCCTGTGGGAATACCTTTGAAACGGGATCGACCAAAGAAAATATCCGTGTCGACATCTGCTCCGCCTGCCATCCCTTCTTTACCGGGGAGCAAAAGACGGTGCACAAGGGCGGACGCGTCGACCGGTTCAAGAAAAAGTACAATCTCCAATGAACCGATCGGATTTCAAAGCGACAAGCCTGAAAAGGCTTGTCATTTTTTTTGGGGGAAGGATATTTAGCCATGTTTTTCCTGACCTGCCTGTGCTACAATACCTGCGTGGTGCGTTGCCGGAGAGAATGGGAGGGGATCGAAAAATGATGGGGCAAGTACCGGTACATATCCAGAGGCAGGGTTGGATTGAAGTGATTTGCGGCGGCATGTTTTCCGGAAAGAGCGAGGAGCTGATCCGCCGCGTACGCCGTGCCCGGCTTGCGAAACAGCGGGTAGCGGTTTTCAAGCCGGCGATCGATGATCGCTATCACCGGGAGGCGATCGCCTCCCACAATGGGGAGTTGATGGAAGCCCAGCCCGTCCAGACCGCCGAGGAAATTTGGGAGAGGGTTTCCAGAGACTGTCAGGTGGTGGCCATCGACGAAGTGCAATTTTTTGACGGGGCCATTGTCCAGGTGTGTCAGCGGCTGGCCGATCAGGGAATGCGGGTGATCTGCGCGGGATTGGATCAGGATTTCCGGGGGCTTCCTTTCGGTCCGACGCCCACCTTGTTGGCTGTCGCCGAATTTGTGACCAAATTGCAAGCCATCTGTGTCCGTTGTGGGGGGCCGGCCAGCCGTACCCAGCGGATCGTCGACGGCAAACCGGTCGGGGAAGACGATCCGGTGATCCGCGTCGGGGCATCCGAACAATATGAAGCCCGCTGCCGCCATTGTCACGAAGTGATTCGGCGGGAAACATTTCCGAGCAGCTTTTCCACCTCCTGATGCACACTAAGTGCAGAGGAGGTGTTTGCCTTGCGACATCGGGTGTGGCTCATGGGGCTTTGTGCCTTGTTCCTGTTCGGAACGGCGTGCCAACCGGCCGATGAAGGGAGGCAGGCCGAGAGAAGTCCGCAGATGACCGCACACCGTTTTAACCGGGACGACGGTTACAACGGCATCACCCATGCCAATCCCAACATGCGGGTGGGTGACTGGTACACGCCGACCAAGTCCGAAGATGCCCGCCGGGTCAAGGAGCTGGTGCGCGGCATTCCGGGGGTGCGGAATGCGACGGTGATCGTGGCCGGCGGCCGGCTCCTGCTGGGGATTGTTCCGGATTCGGACATGGGAGCCGAGCGTTACTCCGCCCTGAAGCGGGAGGTGCGGGACCGGGTGCGTGCGGCCTTCCCCCGGTATGAGGTGAATGTCACCATCAATCCCCGCTCCCGGTTTCGCTTGCCGCTGCGAGGGGGATCGGCATGAGGAGCGTCGCCTCTGAAGGGTATCGCGGGGGATCCGGGCGATCCCGGGTCCACAGCGGGGTTTCGATAGCGCGGTGAATCAGCGGGGCGGGAGGGGGCCGCGGGGACCCCGGTCCTTTCCGGTGAGGAGCGGTCCCCTCCGCTTTTTACCGGATCGCTAAAGGTCCGGCCAAACGTTGGCGATCACCCCTAGGGTGATATTGTAGGTGGCGTGAACCACCATGGCGGTGGTGGTGTTAAACCGGAGACGAACCACCCCCAGGGCGAGACCCACCAGGAAGACGATCAGGGTGGAGAGGCTGAAGCCGTAATTGCTGTGCAACAGGGCGAAGAGCAGGGAGGTCAACAGCAATCCGAAGCGCGGTTGCAGGGCGCCCCGAAATACCGTTTCCTCACCGATGGCGGCGGCAAGACCCAGGGTGAGGATGCCGGGGATCGACTGATAAAGGCCCCCGAGAAATTGCTCCGTCACTTTCTCCACCTCGGGGTCGACGGAGATTCCGAAGAAATTGGCGCCGTATTCAAAGCCGATGGCCAAGACCACCAATAAAAGGCCGATACCCAGTCCGAAGGCGATGTCTCGGGCCGAGGGGCGAACGACTCCCAGCCGGGACAGGGCTTCCCGCCACTTCCGCCGGGAAAGCCAGCCTACACCGATCAAACTTAACAGGAACCAGGTGATATCCTGCGCCCACAATTCGGAGAGGGAAACCGCCGCATTTCCCGCTTGCTCACCCAGCTTGGCGATGTTCTCCAACCCGATTCCCAGCGTGAACAGCAGGTTGAAGAGGATCAGCATCGACAGGGAGAGGGAAACGGTGTGCACCGGGTTCTCCGAGTCGATGGGAATGATCCGGGAGAGGAGCCGCCGGACAAAGGGAATGAAAAAAAGCAAACCGACGAAGGATGGCACACACATGCCGACGACCAGCAGCGGAAAATTGAAATCCGATGCTTCCGCCGAAAAGGGGGCTACCACTAGCATCAAAAGCCCCGCCAGCAACAACAACAAATGAATCAGACCGAGGATCACGTAGCTGGCGATGGCAAATCCCCGCCCCATATGGGGAACTTCGGGATATCGCCGATCCTCGGCCATGTTGGCGAGCCACAAGATAAGTAGAAGAGGGGCATCCATTACCAAGGTTTCAATCATATAACGCGTCTCCTTTGATTTGTTCGGAAGATCCCTCCGACGGGGGGATCCTTTATGGTATTATAAATAAATAAATGGTTTCGTGAAAACCGGGATCTCGGATCCCTTTGAGAATTATCGGTATTTCCACGGGAGTGACCCTGGTGTTAAAGCGATTGGAATCGATTTGCCAACGTTATGAAGAGCTGAGTCGCCTGCTCTGTGACCCCGAGGTGATCGGGAACCCGGAGCAGCTTCGCAAGGTTTCCAAAGAACAGGCGGACCTGGAGGAAATCTACCGGGCCGCCTGCGAATACCGGGAAATTGCGGATCAATTGGAAGACGCCCGTTCCATGTTGGAGGAGAAGCTGGACAACGAGATGCGCGAATGGGTCAAGGAAGAGATCGATCAGTTGTCCAGCCGGAAGGAACGGTTGGAGGAGCGGATCCGGCTGTTGCTGCTACCGAAGGATCCCAACGACGAGAAAAACGTAATCGTGGAGATCCGGGCGGCGGCGGGCGGAGAAGAAGCGGCCCTTTTTGCCGCCGACCTGTTCCGGATGTATACCCGCTATGCCGAAAGGCAAGGTTGGAAGACAGAGATTATGGACGCCAATTCCACGGGTCTGGGCGGCTTCAAGGAAGTGATTTTTTCCGTCCAGGGAAAAGGGGCGTACAGCCGGCTCAAGTTTGAGAGCGGTGCGCATCGGGTGCAGCGGGTGCCCACCACCGAATCCGGCGGGCGGATCCACACGTCGACGTCGACGGTGGCGGTGCTTCCCGAGGCGGAGGAGGTGGATGTGGAGATCAACGAGAAGGATCTCCGCATCGATACCTTCTGTTCCAGCGGACCCGGGGGGCAAAGCGTCAACACTACCAAATCCGCCGTCCGCATTACCCATTTGCCGACGGGCATTGTCGTCTCCTGTCAGGATGAGAAGTCCCAGATCAAGAACCGGGAAAAGGCGATGCGCGTCCTCCGCGCCCGCCTCCTGGACAAGAAGCGCCGGGAGGAACAGGCCAAAGTGGCGGATGCCCGCAAGAGTCAAGTGGGGACCGGGGATCGCAGCGAACGGATCCGAACCTACAATTTTCCCCAAAGCCGGGTGACGGACCACCGCATCGGTCTGACCCTCCACAAGCTGGATCTTGTCTTGGACGGCGAGTTGGATGAGATTATCGACGCCCTGACCATGAACGAGCAGGCGGAACTGTTAAAACAGGCGGAGTGATCGTCGGTGTCGAAGAGATCGGTCCCCCGCCGATGGGAGGGGGAGCTTACGGAAATCAAGCCCTTAAAGACGATTGGAGAAGCCTACCGCTGGGCTTTTTCTATTTTGCGCGAATCGGGAGGGGAGCAGGCCCGCTTTGAGGCGGAACTGCTTCTGCGCCACCTTTTGGACAGGGACCGGACCCGCTTTTTTGTCGGACTGGAGGATCCCTTTCCCGGGGACCGGCTGTCGATCCTCCGCGATTGGCTGGAGCGGCGGATGGCCGGGGAGCCGGTTCAATATATCCTTCAGGAACAGGAATTTTACGGGCGCCCCTTTCGGGTATCCCCCGCCGTCTTGATTCCCCGGCCGGAAACGGAGATTCTCGCAGAGAGCGTGCTCGAGGAGGCGGACCGGATCGTCGGGGAAAGCCGCCCTCTTTCCGTCTGCGATGTGGGAACGGGCAGCGGAGCCCTCGCCGTCACCCTGGCGGCGGAACGCTCCCGTTGGACCCTTTGGGCGACGGACATCTCCTTCGCGGCGCTGGAGGTGGCCCGGAATAACGCCCGGCGAAACGGCGTCGACGGGCGAATCCGCTTTTTCCAGGGGGAATGGCTTTCTCCGCTGCTGCAAAGGGGGATCCGGGTCGATGTGGTGGTCTCCAATCCGCCCTATATCCCCTCGAAGGAGATCCCCACCCTGGAACGGCAGGTGCGGGAGTTTGAGC
>JAJYSD010000040.1 GCA_021793745.1 Bacillota bacterium | reverse complement strand
GTTTGTCATCAATCTCACACCCCGATATTCGGGGTGTTACAACTCATCGCAGTGAGATTCGGAGCCCTTCGGGAAAATCGCTCTCCTTCCGGGATTGACCGAACCTTGATACGACGAAGAACGGCGCTGTTGTCATTGGATCCTCACCAGCCGGGCGATGAAAAAGCCGTCGCTGCCGAAATGGTGGGGAAGGATTCGCACCATGCCGGGGGTGATGGAAGCCTTTTGGATCACCGCGGGGGAAAGGAGGTCCTTCAACCCTTCGTCCAGGACAAATTGGGGATGGTCCTCGAGGAATCGGCGGATCTGTTCCTCGTTTTCCCTCGGCTCCAGCGTACAGGTGCTGTACACCAGCGTTCCCCCCGGACGGACCCATCGGCACACCGAGGAGAGCATTTGCCGCTGCAAAGCGGCCACGCCGTCGATATCCCGCGTCTCCTTCCGCCATTTAATGTCCGGCTTTCGCCGGATCACACCCAAACCCGAACAGGGGGCGTCGAGGAGCACAAAATCGAAGGGTTCCTCCGCCACCCCGGTCAAATCCCGGGCGTCGGCATGCCGGACCTCCACGATGGAGATGCCGAGCCGGCGCGTATTTTCCTCGATCAGGCGCAGTTTGTGGGGGTGAATGTCACAGGCCACAATCCGGCCGCGGTTTTCCATCTTCTCCGCCAAGTGGGTGGTTTTTCCCCCCGGTGCGGCACAGGCATCCAACCCCGTCTGCCCCGGACGGGGATTGACCGCCTCCGCCACCAGCATGGAACTTTCATCCTGGACCGTAAACTTCCCCTCGCGAAACCCTTTTAAAGACGCCGGGGATCCGACCCCCCGCAGATGGATGCCCTGGGGGGAGAGGAGCGAAGGGCTCGCCGCCCCGGGAGCCGATTCGGCGAGTTCCCGGAGCAACCCCTCCCGATCGGCCCGCAGGGGATTGACCCGCAGGGAAAGCGTCGGCGGTTCATTGTTGGCCTCCAGGATCTCCTTCGCCGTCTCCGCTCCGAACACTTCCTGCAAGCGACGAACCATCCAACCCGGATGGGATGTAGCCAGGGCCCACTCCTCCACCGTCTGCGGATCGCGCTGCCAGGGCCAACGGCGCTCGTCCCGAAGATAGGCGCGGAGCACCCCGTTGGCCAAGCCGGCAATCCCCCGGTGTCCCCGCCCTTTGGCGAGCTGGACCGTCTCATGGACCGCCGCCCGATCCGGAATTCGGTCCAGATAGTGCAACTGGTACAGGCCCAGCCGGAGCAGCTGCCGAACCCACGGCTGCAGGGAGCATACCCCCCTTTTCACATACCGGTCGAGAATCCAATCCAGTGTGTTGAGCCGTTGAATCGTTCCATAAACCAGCTCCGTCGCCAATCGGCGGTCCCTCGGAGAAAGGGGGGAGCGGTCGAGGTGATGATTCAGCAGCAGATTGCTGTAGGCGCCTCGCTCTTCCACGGCGATCAGGACATCGAGGGCCACTTCCCGGGCGCTTTTCCTCTCCCGGCTCATCGGTCTCCCAACCGTTCCCCGACGGTGAGGCGCCGCCCGCGGAGAAACTCCTCCGCCTTCATCGGCCGCTTTCCGGCGGGCTGCAATTGGACGATGCGGACGGTTCCGAGGCCCGTGGCCACCTCGATGCCATCCTTGCCGACGCCGATCACCGTACCCGGAGGTTGGTCGCTTCGGGCATCCGACCATTCCACCCACCAGATTTTGAGGGGAGTATCCCTCCAGGTGGTGCTGGCCACCGGCCAGGGATGGAGTCCCCGCACCTGGTTGTAGATCTCCCGGGCGGAGCGCCGCCAGTCGATCCATTCGTCTTCCCGGCGGATATTGGGAGCATAGGTGGCCCGGCGATGGTCCTGGGGCACCGGTTGAATCCGACCGGCCAACAGGTCAGGGAGGGTTTCGAGGAGCAATTCCGCTCCCAGACGGCTCAGCTTATCGTGGAGGCTGCCCGCGTGGTCCCGATCATCGATGGGAATCGCCCGCTGCCTCAAAATATCCCCCGCGTCCAGCTCGGGCACCATGTTCATGATAGTGATCCCCGTCTCCCTTTCCCCGTCGATCACGGCCCGATGGATCGGTGCTCCCCCGCGGTATTTCGGGAGCAGGGACGCATGCACGTTGATGCAGCCGTAGCGGGGAGCGTCCAAAATGGCCTGGGGAACGATCTGGCCGTAAGCGGCGGTCACCACCAGATCCGGCTCCATTGCGAGCACGGAACGAATCCCTTCCGGATCGCGCAACTTCTCCGGTTGGAATACGGATAGGCCCCGCTTTTCGGCCACCACTTTGACGGGGGGCGGGGTGAGCACCTGTTTTCTTCCCCGGGGCCGATCCGGTTGGGTCACCACTCCCACCACCCGGTAACCGCGATCGATCAGGGCCTCCAGCGAGGGCACGGCAAAGTCCGGAGTACCCATGAACACAATCCGCGGATGTTCCGTCACGATAGCCGTTCCTCCCCTTCGCCGTCCTCTTCCTCTTCGGGATGGTACACCCTGTCCGCCCGATCGATAAACAAGACCCCGTTCAGGTGATCCACCTCGTGTTGAAACACCCGGGCCAGATACCCTTCCGCCTCCATCTCTAAGGGTTCTCCAAAGCGGTCTTGCCCCTTCACTATTAGCCGCTCCGCCCGCCGGACCTCTCCGGCCAGATTGGGGATGCTGAGGCACCCCTCCGTCCCCAGCTGTTCCCCCTCCGGATCGATCAATTCCGGATTGACCACTTCGATCAAACCGTCGCCGGGATCGACGACGATCACCCGTTTTAATACGCCCACCTGGGGTCCGGCCAAACCCACTCCCCTCGCGTCGTACATCGTTTCCGCCATATCATCCAACAACTTGTGGAGACGCTCGTTAAATTTTTTCACCGGTTTCGCCTTTTCCCTCAAGATCGGATCGGGATATTGAACAATTTTCCGTATAGCCATTGGTCTCCTCCTTTGCTGAAGGGCCCATCCGCGATGGGCCGATCCGTGATCCTGATATACGATCCATCGGTGCTCATCCGAGCGATCCGTCACGGTCCACGCTGATGCGAAGCTCCGAATCCACCCGTTCCTCCAGGTATCGAAGAACCTGCGCCACCGCTTCCGTCACATCTTCCTCCCAATATTTGATGAAAACCTGCAGCCGAAACCGGTCCTTCATCCGGGGAATCGTCGCCGGAACGGGACCCAGCACCTCCGAACGACGCGGAAGCGCTTGTTTCAAAAGCTGGGACACCTCAAAGGCGGCCTGCATCACCCTCTGCCGATCGGGATGGCTGAACAGAAGGGTGAACATCTGGCAAAACGGGGGATATTGGTGCTGCTTTCGGTTCTGGAGCTCCCTTCGGTAAAAGGATTCGGTGTCGTTACGGGCCGCCTGGTCGATGGAATAATGCTTCGGGCTGTAGGTCTGGATCACCACCTGTCCGGCAAGCTCGTGTCGACCCGCCCGGCCGCTCACCTGGGTCAGCAGCTGAAACGTACGCTCCGCCGCCCGAAAGTCGGGCAAATGGAGCATCGTATCCGCCGCGATCACGCCGACCAGGGTCACCCTGGGAAAATCCAGGCCTTTGGCGATCATCTGGGTGCCGAGCAAAATATCCGCCTTCCCCTCGCCAAAACGGCGGAGCAGCTCCTCGTGGGCCCCCTTGCGGTTGGTGGTATCCACATCCATGCGAATCACCCGCATCCCCGGAAAAAGGCGGACGATTTCCTCCTCCACCCGCTGCGTTCCCGTTCCGAAATAGCGGATATGGGCACTGCCGCAAGCGGGGCACGTGTCGGGCACTGCCTCGGCGTGGCCGCAGTAGTGACACCGCATCGTCCGGTTCGTCCGGTGAAAGGTCAGGGAGATGTCGCAATGGGGACATTCCATCACCTTTCCGCAGGCCCGGCAGAGGACGAAGGTGGAAAACCCCCGCCGGTTGAGAAAGAGCACCGCCTGCTCCCCGCGGGAGACACAGGCCTCCAACGCCTGCTGCAGCCTCCGGCTGAAAATCGAACGGTTCCCCTCCCTCAACTCCTGGCGCATATCGACCACATCAATCCGCGGAAGGGGGCGACCTTCCACCCGCTGGGAGAGGACCACCCGCTCCAGCTCCCCGCGCCCGGCCCGGTAAATGGTCTCCACCGCCGGGGTCGCCGTTCCCAACACCACGACAGCCCGATGAGCCATCCCCCGCCGGAAGGCCACCTCCCGGGCGTGATACTTGGGCTGATCCTCCTGTTTATAGGAGGACTCATGCTCCTCGTCGATGACGATCAGCCCCAGGTTGGAAAAGGGAGCGAAGATGGCCGACCGGGCACCGATGGCCAGCTGCACCTCGCCGGAGCGGATCTTGCGCCATTCATCAAACCGTTCGCCGCCGGAGAGCCCGCTGTGCAGCACCGCCACCCGGGGTCCGAAACGCCCCTTGAACCGGGCGACCATCTGGGGAGTGAGGGAGATTTCCGGAACCAGAACGATCGCCTGCCGATTCTGCTTCAGGGTCTCATCGATCGCCTGCAGGTATACCTCGGTTTTGCCGCTCCCCGTCACTCCGTGCAACAGGATTCGATGATGCCGATTATCCCGCATTGGACCGACGATGGCCTGAAAGGCTTGATCCTGAGCCGGGGTGAGGGGAAGCGGGTGTGTCCGCTCAAAGGTTCTTCCCTCAAAGGGGTTTCGGAATTCCTCCCGCTCCTCCATGCGGAGCAGCCCCTTTTCCACCAGGCTGTCCACCGAGGATCGGCCCACCCGGAGGGATGCGAGCAGCCGCGGGAGGGGGATCGCCTCCGGATGCTTGAGGAAATGCTCCACGATCTCCCGCTGGCGCGCCGCCTGCGGGGGGAGGGAATTGAACGCTTCCTCCAACGCTTCTTGGGAAACCGCCGGCTCGACCCAGCGCGTCCGCTTACGGGTGACCCGGTCTCCGACGCGCTCTTCCACCAGCAGGCGCCGCTCCTGCACCAGTTGTCGGATGAGGGATCGGCTGACGCCCGGCCACTTGAGAACCGTTTCGAGGGGCCGCTCCCCTTCCCGGCGCAGCCGCTCCATCAAAGCTTCCTCCTCCGGGGTCAATACGGTCCCCGGGGCGAAACGGGGGTGAATCCGGACCACGCGTTGGTAGCGCCCCTTCAACATCGCCGGCACCATGGCGTTGAGCGCGGTAATGGGGTGGCACAGATACGTTTCCGCCATCCACAGGCCGAGGTCGACCAAGTCCGGCGTCAGCGGGGGAATCAGATCCATCACGTCCAAAATCGGCTTCAGGCGGCCGATGGAAGTCTCGTCCGACAACCGGACCACGTAACCCATCACCTTCCGATGGCCGAAGGATACCCGCACCCGGCTGCCGACTTCAATCACGTCCCGCAGCGATGGCGGAACATGATAATCAAAGGGGCGATCCGTGCCCGGGGCGACGACGTCCACCACCACGGATGCGATCGATTTTTCAGCGGTCATTCAACCTCTCTCCGATCAGCGCGATCAATCGTTCCGCCATCTTCTCCTTGGACATCTTCGGCCACTTTGCCACGGGGCCGTTCCGATCGTAAACGGTGGCGATATTGGTATCCACTTCAAACCCGGCACCTTCCGCCGTTACATCGTTGGCCACAATCAGATCCATCCCCTTCCGGCGCAGCTTTTCCCGGGCGTTCTCCTCCAGATCGTCCGTCTCCGCCGCAAAACCGACCAGGAAGCGGTCGCCCTTCCGCTTTCCGATCTCCCATGCGATGTCCGGCGTCCGCTCCATGCGGATCTCAACCTCTTCCGCCCGCTTTTTCATCTTCCGGTCGAGTACCGTCGCAGGCCGGTAATCGGCCACCGCTGCGGCTTTGATGATGATGTCGGCGCGGGGCAGCGCCTTCAACACCTCCTGCAACATCTCCTCCGCCCGCACCACGTCGACCCGGCGAACTCCCGGAGGGGTCGTCAAGGATGTCGGTCCGCTGATCAAAACCACCTCCGCCCCTGTGCGGGCGGCCGCCTCGGCAATGGCGTAACCCATCTTACCGGAGGATCGGTTGGTGAAATACCGGACAGGATCCAGCGGTTCCCGGGTGGGACCCGCCGTAACCACCACCCGTTTCCCTTTCCAATCCGGAAGGGAGGCGTCTAAAATCTTCTCGATCCGGGCGATGATCTCCTCCGGTTCCGCCATGCGCCCCTGTCCCTGATAACCGCAGGCCAGCATCCCTTCCCCGGGATCAATCACAAAGACCCCCCGGTCCCTCAGGATCTGCAGGTTTTCCTGAACCACCGGGTTTTCATACATATGCACATTCATCGCCGGGGCGACCAAAATGGGGGCCCGGGTGGCCAGCAATGTGGTGGACAGCATGTCATCCCCCAGACCGTGGGCCATCTTGGCCAAAATATTGGCCGTCGCCGGGGCGATAACGATTAAATCCGCGTGATCCGCCAGGTCGATGTGGGACACCACCGACGGATCCTTTTCATCAAAGGTATCCACTGCGACGTGGTTCCGCGAAAGGATTTGAAAGGTGAGCGGAGTGACGAACCGCGTCGCCGATTCGGTCATGATCACCCGGACATCCGCTCCCAGCTGCGACAGACGGCTGACCAGGGTAGCTGCCTTAAAGGCGGCAATGCCCCCGGTCACCCCGACGGCGATTCGTTTTCCTCGCATCCCGTTCCCTCCATGAAAAAAATAAGCAACCCAGACCGGTTGTCGGATTGCCAAAACGCTTCCCCGGAGCGATCGCACCCCGGGGAAGAACGTCATTTTTCCGCTTTCCGGAATGGCTGGGGAAGCTCCAGGGCATCCGCCGCGATCTCTTCCAGCGCCACCCCCACGTATTTGTTGGAATGGGGATCGATCAGCGGCTTCTCCCCGTCCAGCAACTGCCGAGCCCGTTTGGCGGCCAGCACAACCAAGGCATACTTGCTGTCCACCTTCTCCATCAATTGATCCATCGATGGTTCCAGCATGGTTCTATCCCCCCCATGATACCGTTTTTCCGGACAACAGGCGTTCGACGCGGCAGTGCTCCGCGATGATGATGGAGCGGAGGCGCTCGCTGGCCTGTTCCACCCGATCATTCACCACGACGTAGTCGTAGTGGTTCATCTCCTTCAATTCCTCCTCGGCCCGCCGGAGGCGATTGAGGACAACCTCTTCCGACTCGGTTCCCCGCTGCTCAATCCGCCGCCGCAGTTCATCCAGAGAGGGCGGAATCAAAAAGATGAATACTCCCTGGGGAAACCGCTTCCTCACCTGCCTTGCCCCCTGCACCTCGATTTCCAGCAGGACATCCCTGCCCTCGGCCAGCTGCTCTTCAACAAAGCGGCGGGGAGTCCCGTAGTAATTCCCGACATACTCCGCCCACTCCAGCAGCTCGTCGTTGGCAATCATCTGCTCAAACTCGGAACGGGTCTTAAAAAAATAATTGACCCCCTCCTTTTCCCCCCTCCGCGGCGGGCGGGTGGTGGCGGAGACCGAATAGGTGATTTCCGGCATCCGCTCCCGCAGGTGGGCGCTCACCGTCCCCTTTCCGGCTCCCGAAGGTCCCGACAAGACAATCAACAGTCCTTGATTTTTCCGAAGGGTTTCCATGTTCCATCCTCTCTACAAGCCGCTTCACTGCTCAACGATTTCCGCTTGATCCTTGCTGGCCAACCGGTGGGCGACGGTCTCGGGCTGGACCGCAGACAGGATCACGTGATCGCTGTCGGTGATAATCACCGCCCGGGTACGACGCCCGTATGTAGCATCAATCAGCATGCTCCGCTCCCGCGCCTCCTGA
>JAJYSD010000039.1 GCA_021793745.1 Bacillota bacterium | reverse complement strand
CTTCTGGCGCCGGGCCAGCTGCTCATCCACCTTTTCCCGCGAAAAGGGCAACTGGCTGGGCAATCCTTCAATAATCACCGTCAACTGAGGGCCGTGGGACTCTCCCGCCGTTAGATAACGCACAACTTCTCCCCTCTCCACGCAAACACAGAAACTGCGTCGCAAATTTTTCTTAGTATCATATCACACAACCGGCCGATTCGGAATCGCCCCTGGGCGTTTCCTCGTGGTAGCCTATTAAGGTCTGTTTAGCAAACTTATCTATATTTTAAACTAAAGGCTGAAAAATCGGGAGGTGAGCCCTTGGGACCCACCTCCGGGCACCCGGGGGATTGAAGCCATTACCGATGATCGCCGGAGGCGGAAAAGCCCGCCTCCTCCCGGATTTGCTTCAACCGCTTCATCACGTCATTTCCGCCCCTCCCGAAATAATCGTGCAGGATCTTATACTCCCGAAAAAGCCGCTGATAAACCTTTTCCTGCTCCGGGATCGGCTGAAACTTCTTCACCCGGGGGCAGGCCAGCCGGCGGACGGCCTCCGGGATCGAATCGTAGCCCCCTTCGGCGGAGCCGGCCGCCACACTCCCCAAAATGGCCGCCCCGACGGCCGAGGTATGCTTGCTGGAAACCACCGCGATCTCCATCCCGGTCACATCCGCATAGATTTGCATCAACAGCTGATTGCTCTGCGGCAGTCCCCCGCAGGCCACCAACTGATTCACTCCCAGCCCGCTCGCCCGATACGCGTCGATGATCATGCGCGTACCAAAGGCGGTAGCCTCCATCAGTGCGCGAAAGATTTCTTCCGGTCGGGTGCCGAGGGTGTAGCCGATAATCAGCCCTGACAGATGGGCATTATCCAGGATCGATCGATTGCCGTTAAACCAATCCAGCGCCAACAAGCCGCTTTCTCCGGGTCTCAGCTGCGCCGCCCGCTGCTCCAGCCATTGAAAGACCGTCATCCCCTCCGACTGCGCTTCCCGCTGCACATACTCCGGAACCCCTTGTTTGATGAACCAGGCAAAAAGATCACCGACGGCGGGTTGTCCCGCCTCATAGGCATACATCCCCGGCAGAATGCCATCTTCCACGACACCGCTGATCCCCTCCACCTCGTACTCCTCGTCGCTGATCAACATATGGCAGGTGGACGTCCCCATCACCAACAACATTTCCCCCGGATCCACCGCCCCCGCCCCCAGTACGGAGGCGTGCGCATCGACGATCCCCACAGCGACGGGCAGCCCCGGCCTTAACCCCATCCGCTCCGCCATCGCCGGCGTCAGCCGGCCGGCCCTTTCGCCGACCGGACAAATTTCCCCCCGGAGTTTGGTCCGCGTAATATCGGCAAACCGGGGATCCAGGGCGGCGAAGAAATCCTCGGAGGGGTAACCATCGCTCTTGCTCCAAAAGGACTTGAACCCCGCGGCGCACAGATTTCGCTTCACCTCTCCCGTCATCAGCGCGACCACCCAATCCGCCGCTTCCAGAAAAAGATCCGCCGCATGATAGACTTCCGGCGCTTCACCCAGAATTTCCAAACATTTGGGAATCATCCATTCGGAGGAAACCTTTCCCCCATAGCGGGAGAGCCAGGGCTCACCGCGCTCCTTGGCGATGCGATCGATTTTTTCCGCCTCCGCCTTCGGCCCGTGGTGCTTCCACAGTTTCACCCAGGCATGGGGATGCCGGTTCCACTCCGGTTTTCGGCACAGCGGAACCAACTGCCGATCGACCGGGACCATCGTGGAGGAGGTAAAATCGATCCCCAGACCGACCACGCTTTCCGGCTTGATCCCTGCTTGCTGAAGGACCGAAGGAACCGAGGTTTCCAGCACCTCCAGGTAATCATCGGGATGCTGCAGATAAGCGTCCGGTTTTAACAGGACATCCGATTCCGGCAACCGCTCGCTGATCACCCCGTGGCGATAAGGGGTTACGTGATGGGCGACTTCCTTTCCGGATCTGACATCGACCAAAACCGCCCTTCCCGATTCGGTTCCGAAATCAATCCCGATCACAAATTGCTCCCTCATCGATCCATCCCCCCGAACAAAAGCCTTTCCAACCCAATCCGAAGGATTCTCTATCCAATGGGTTCGACATCCCCCCATGGCGCCACCTCCCGGGACGCAGCCGGTGGATCGATGGGTTCGACCTGCGACAGAGCCTCCGCCGGTCACCAGTGAAACTCCAGAAGCGTCTTCTTCCACGCTTTATGCCGGCTTGCCCGATCCAGGGCGGCGGTCAAGTCCGCCACCGAATGAACCGGCGTCCTCTGATCCGGCAGAAGGCGCGACAAGGTCCTTTGACATGCGGGATCTTCCATCGCCTTCAATACCGGCGGATAATCCCGTGCAGAGCTGCGGCTGCTTCCGATCAGGGTGATTCCCTTTTCCAACACATCCCGCGTATTGACGGGAACCGGCTCCTCACTGACGCCCATCAGCACGAGAACGCCGCCGGGATTTAACACTTCGATCGCTTGATTGATCGCCTCCCGGCTAAAATGTCCGCCGGTACATTCGAAGGCAACCCCCGCCTTGGGCAAAGGCCGGAAGTCGCATTCGCCGACCAGGATCCGCCGGGCGAAGGTAAACTGCTCCAGCCTCTCCGGAACCGCTCCGAAAACCCACAACCTCTCCGGTCCCATTCCAAAGATGTGGTGAAGCATGGCCGCCGTCAAGTAGCCGACCGGTCCGTCGCCAAACACCACCACGCGCCGTTCCTCCTGAAGGCGGTCCACGCGGCGGATGGCGTGATAAGAGACGGAACAAAGCTCCGCCAGGACCAATATCTCATCCGGGATGCGGTTCTCGGACGGAATCGCGCATTCCACCGGCAATACGATCCGGCTTTGTGCGATGCCGTCCGTCCCGCTGCCCAGGAATCGGCTGTGAAGGCAGTAATTCGTCCCGATTCCCCGGGAACATGCGGGACAATCCTCCCTCCCACATCCCGGGAGATTCGGAACGATGACGACGCGGTCGCCCGGCCGGAGCCGGGACCCTCCGCTCTGCACCACTCTGCCGATCCCTTCATGGATCAACGCCATCGGCAGCTTCTTGGCGAGGGCTTCTTTCCTCCGCCGGCCGCTAAAATAGCGCAAATCGGCCTGGCAGATGCTTGCCAAAAAGGGCTCCACCACCACTTCGCCTTCCCGAAAGGGTCGTTCAACGCGGACTTCCTCCAGTCTCCCCGGCTGCTGCAAGCGATACGTCCGGGAAAGAACCGCCCTTTCCCGCTCCCTCTTCACACTCGAAACCATGCGCGTTTCAGCTCCTTTTCCGCAAAATCCCCTCGGATCCATCGTATGGGAGAAGTCCCCTTTTCATTAGCGGAAATGCCCCTCCTGCTGCGACACGCTGGAGATATCAGAATAAACTGATTTTTCCGTCGATAAAAATGGCCCTGCACGGCAAAAGGCCCGGTCGATACCGGGCCGCCACAGCAGGATCTCAGGAGATCCAGCGATCGATCGTTTTTTCATAGGAAATCCGATCCTGCTCCTGGAACCAGAGCCCGATCTCCCGCTCCGCGCTCTCCGGCGAATCGGAACCGTGGATAATGTTCATCCCTACACTGATTCCATAATCACCGCGGATGGTTCCAGGGGCCGCTTCGGCAGGATTGGTTTTCCCCATCATTTGACGGGCGACGGCGATCACATTCTCTCCTTCCCAGATCATAGCAAGCACCGGACCGGAAGTGATAAAGCTCACCAGCTCTTCAAAAAACGGCTTTTCCCGATGTTCGGCATAGTGGGCTTCGGCCAATTCCCGGGACACCTGCATCAACTTTGCAGCCACCAGTTTGAAGCCTTTTTTCTCAAAACGGGAAATGATCTCGCCTACGAGACCCCTCTGGACACCGTCGGGTTTGACCATGAGAAATGTCTTTTCCATCGATGATCCTCCGTTTCCACCAACTTATGTAATGGTATCGGGAGCACTCGGATTTTACCAAAAACACGCCTGAAAAGCAAACCCTAATAGGAGCGGCTTCCCACAAACCGGGCGATGCGCTCCAGGGAATCCCGCGCTCCGCAGGAAGGGAGGCGCCTCAAAACGGTAAGCGCTTTTTGCAGGTAGCGATCCGCCAGTTTCAAGGAAAAATCGATTCCACCCGAATGCCGAACGATATCCACCACCGTCGAAAGGGAAACATCCCGTCCCTTCGACTGCAAAAAGGCCAGAAGAAGATTCCGTTCCCGGGATTCCGCGGTGCGGAGAGCGTAGATCGCAGGCAGCGTCACATTGCCCTGGCGCAAATCGCTGCCGGCCGGCTTTCCCAGCACCGATTCATCGCCGATGAAGTCCAACACGTCATCGGTGATTTGAAACGCCATCCCCACATAATAACCGTAAAGATAGAGATTTCGGACAATCCGCCCTTCGGCCCGACTGACCAGGCTGCCCAGCTGGCAGCTGACAGCCATCAGGAGCGCCGTCTTCCGCTTGATCCGGCGGAAATATCGGAGGACGGAGGGAGAGGCGTCATAAAAATCCCGGACCTGTTCGATCTCCCCCAGGCACATATCCATGATGGAGCGCGAAAGGATCCGATGAACCGCGGGATCTTCGATTTCGGTCACCAGCTGTAGGGAACGGGCGAAAATGTAGTCGCCCGTGTACATGGCCACCCGGTTGTCCCACTGCGCCTTCACCGTCTTCCGTCCGCGGCGGGTTTCGGCATCGTCGATCACATCATCGTGCACCAGCGTCGCCATATGAATCAGTTCCAGCGGGACGGCCACCCGTTTCAACCGGTGAATGTCGTATCGGCCGAAGTGTCCGGACAACAGGACAAAAAGGGGACGAATCCGCTTCCCTCCGGCCTCAAGGAGGTGGCCGGAGGACTGGTTCAATCGAGCCTGATCGGTCTCGAGGGAGCTGGCCAACTCCTTTTCAATAATTTTTAAATCACTTCGCAATTCCTCATAAATATCCAAGAGCTTCATCCACTACGGGCACAAAAGAACGAGCATCCCAAAGGCGGGAGCCGTGTACCCTTCCATCCCTTCTTTGACGATTTGCGGAAGATAAACAGCCGGGATCCCCGGCGATTGCCCCCGCGGCTCACATCCCCGCCTAGCAGGGCGTTCCCGCCGGAAGATCCAGCACGCGGATTTGAACATCCTTCGGAAGCAATCCCAATTCCCCGGCGTAGCGATAATACGCTTTCAATCCTTCCAGCTGCCTTTCACCCAAATCATAACACAGCCCGGTGTAATACTGGAACCAAAAACCGGGATCCCCTCCCAGGCGTTTCTGTGCCTCCTCGACCACCGGGCGCAAATCTCCCAATCCCTTCTCTTTGCTCTCCATCAACCGGGAAGCAATCGCCGACAACTCATCCCGCCGCGTATCGATCAGCTCATCCCTCACCGCCCACACGGCAAAGGTCATATCCAAGCCGGTCCGTTTGTACCATTCCTCCCCGAGGTCCAGCACGCGATAACCGGGGTTTTCCCAGGCGCCCCGCACCGCGTCATCGCCGATCAGCAGCGCTGCATCCCCCTGCTCCATCATCTCCTCCAGGGAGGGTGGCATGGTAATATATTCCGGATCCCCACCCTCAAAGTATTGCAGGAGGATCTTCAATAGCGCCACGGAGGTGGCCGACGTATTGGTGACGGCGATACGGGCCGAGCGGAGATCGGACAGCGCCGCCTGACGTGTGAACAGGAAGATCGATCGCACCGGCCCCTTTGAACTGATGGATAAGTTCGGCAACAGCGTGTACCGGTGGTGGTTTTCCCCATAGGCAAAGGAGGAGATGGGGCCCATGTCAATCTCTCCCGCAGCCATACCGCGGTTCAGCTGGCTCGGAACCTGGGGAACCATCTCGACCTTCAGCCCTTCCGTTTCAAAAAAGTGATAGATTGGCAAGATATTGGTAAATGCAATGCGCCCTATCCGGATCGGTCTCAACTGGAACCCTCCCATCGTTGATATAACTGGTGCGGTATGGCCAACTGATCCAGCACCTTGCCGGCAATAAAGCGGACCATGTCCTCCAAATCGCGGGGGCCGTGGTAAAAGGCCGGCATCGCCGGGAGCACCGTCGCTCCACATCGCACCAATTTGACCATGTTTTCCAGATGAATCAAATTGAGGGGCGTTTCCCGAGGAACGACAATCAACGGACGCCCTTCCTTCAGCATCACATCCGCTGCCCGTTCCAGCAGATTGGAGGAAATCCCCTGGGCGATCTTCGCCAGGGTTCCCATCGAACAGGGAATCACCACCATGGCATCGCAGGGATAGGAGCCGGAGGCAATCGATGCCCCGATATCCCGGATCGGGTGATAATGCAGCAGATCGGAATTCACCGGGATGGCCTTTCGGAACGCTTCCTCCCGCCGCTCCACTTGCCAGCCATGTTCTTCCTTGAGCACGCGCCACCCGGCCTCCGTCACGGTCACGTGAACCTCATGTCCCTGACGGAGCAATTCCTCAATCAGACACAGGGCGTAGGGAGCGCCGCTCGCGCCCGTCATTCCAACCACCAATCGCTTCATCCCAGGATCACGTCCACCATCGCGAACAGGAAGACCACGACGCTCATAATCCCGTTCATCGTGAAAAACGCCGTATTGAGCCGGGACAAATCATCCGGGGAAACGATCCGGTGCTCGTAGATGAGGATGGCAGCGGCCACGAGCACGCCGACAAAAAACCATCCGCTGAGGGGCGTGAGCAGCCAAAGGAGCAGCAAGCCCAACGTGGTACCCACATGAAACCAGCGGGCCATCTGCAGGGCCCGGGCCAAACCGAAGCGGGCGGGAATGGAGTACAAGCCTTCCTCCCGGTCGAAACCTTCATCCTGGCAGGCATAAATCACGTCAAAGCCGGCGGTCCACAGGGCCACCGTCGCGAAAAGCAGGAGCGCGACGCCGTCGATTTGACCCGTCGTCGCCACCCATCCTCCGAGGGGCGCCAAGCCGATGGCGGCCCCCAGCACGAGATGACAAGTCCAAGTAAACCGCTTTGTATAGGAATAGATTACCAGAACAAACACCGCCAGAGGAAACAGCTGCACCGCCAATCGATTGAGGTTATAGGCGGCAATAAAAAGCACCAGGAAGGAGACGATCACGAACCACCAAACCGCACGAACAGAAATTTGACCGGCCGGAATCGCGCGATTGGCCGTCCGGGGATTCCTGGCGTCGATGTGACGATCGATCAGCCGATTGAGAGCCATCGCCGCACTGCGGGCCCCCACCATCGCCAGAGTGACCCACCCGATCTGCCCCCAGGAAGGAAGGCGGTCCATCACAACGAGGCTGCCCAACACCGCTCCGAAATAGGCGAAGGGCAGCGCAAACACCGTGTGTTCAAACTTGATCATTTCCAGGATCAGTTTTACTCGCTTGATCCATCCCATCGTCATCCTCTACCTTCTCCCTTTTGCGTCCGATATGCACGGCGGCGATCCCTCCCGTCAAGGGATACACCCGCACATCCGTCAACCCCACATCCTCCTCCATAATCCGGGCCAATTCCCGATGATCGGGAAAGTGGACCAAGGACTCCGGAAGCCAGCGGTATTGTTCATAGCGACCCGCCAGCAATTTGCCCATCAGCGGGAGGATGTGCCGAAAATAAACGTAATAGAAGGCCCGAAACGGCGGCCATGTCGGCTTGGAAAGCTCCAGGGAGACCACTTGTCCGCCCGGCTTCACCACCCGCATCATCTCCCTGAGCACATGCCGGAAATCGGGTACGTTGCGCAGCGCAAAGCCGATGGTGGCGTGGTCAAAGGTGTTAT
>JAJYSD010000038.1 GCA_021793745.1 Bacillota bacterium | reverse complement strand
GCTGGGTGGTTATCCCATCGCCCGCAAAAATGGTCAAACATCCCGGTGGCAGCGGATCGGTTTTCCGGGAGGTCCATGCCATGGCCTGTTCAAGGGCAGGGTGAAGGAGGCGGCCGGCGCTTGCCGAAAACGGGGGTATCCGCGAAGGGGCCTGCCCGGGTTCGATGCCTCCTCATCCCGGCATGCTCTTCCCCCGGATACCTGGGGATCGTTCTACTATTGACAGAGAAAAAAATCATCCAATAGAATTAAGAATAGTATCACTTTAGGGGTTTTTCAGGAGGGTATCGGATGTTTCGTTTTCGTTGGTTCCGAACTGTATCGCTTTCGGTGTTGGTCGTCCTGTTCGCCTTTGCTTCGACGGCGTACGCCGTTCCGCAGGCGCCGCTACATAAGCAGTTCGCAAAGAAGGTCAGCGCCGAGCGAATCTATCACCATGTCGCCACCTTGGCCGACAGGGATGACGCGCGGATCGCAGGATTTGAGGGGGAACACCGGGCGGCCGACTACATTGCCAAGGAATTGGAGAAATACGGGTTGAAGGTGGAGCGGCAGGTCTTCCCCTTCCTCGCCTTCCAGGACCGGGGTTCGGAGGTGCAGGTGGTGGAGCCTGAGCCGAAAACGCTGGACGGGCAGACCATGGCCTTTTCTCCGTCCACACCGGAAGGAGGATTGACCGCGGAGCTGGTTTATGCCGATTTGGGCTCCGAAGAGGACTTTGCCCGGGTGGATGCGGAGGGCAAGATCGCTCTGATCAAGCGGGGCGAATTCAGTTTCTATGAAAAAACCCAAAACGCGGCAAAGGCCGGGGCCGTCGGTGCGATCATTTTCAACAACGAGCCCGGAAATGTCAACGGGACGCTGGGCGAACCGACGGATATTCCCGCGGTGTCCTTGAATGATGAGGAAGGAGAGGCCCTCAAGGAACGGCTGGACCGGGGGGAGAAGGTGGCCGTGACGGTAACGGTGGATACCGTGATAAAGGACAGCTACTCCCAGAACGTGATCGGCACGATCCGCGGGAAAAAGGGAAGCCCCTTCCAAGAGCGCAAGACGATCGTGGTGGGAGCCCATTATGACGGGGTGGATACCCCCGCCGCCAATGACAACGCTTCGGGGACGGGGACATTGTTGGAACTGGCCCGGATCCTGTCCAAAAAGCCGATGTACCATGATGTGAAGGTCGTCTTCTTTGGAGCGGAGGAGGCGGGACTGGTCGGATCCACCCATTATGTGGAATCCTTGAGCTCCGAGGAGATCGCCGACATCGCCGCCATGATCAACATGGACATGGTGGGCGTCGGGGATACCATGGGAGTAATGACCGCGGAGGAAAACGCCGAATCCTTCGTGGCCGACCGGGCGGAGGAGTATATCCAGGCCTTCGGTCATTCCTACCGCCGGACGGCGTCCACCCGCAGCGATCACGCCCCCTTTGAAGCGGCGGGCATCCCCGTGGCCTTCCTGAATTACGGTCCGGATCCGAACTACCACACCGATGAAGATACGGTGGACAAGCTCTCCAAGAAGAACCTGCACCATATGGGGGTTTTGGTCGTCACGCTGACCCACGATCTCGCCAATGACAGGAACCTGCCGGAACGGAGCGCCACGCTCTCAACCGATGGCTTGAAAGGAAAAAAGAGGTTCCACAACCCCGAGTTCGCGAACCGATAATCCCGTTGTGTTCCTCAACCGGGCGAGGGGAAAACCGCTTTCAAATGTGACAGACGAGGCCGGTTGCGGCGCCTGTCGGGGCGCTCGGACCGGCCTCATCGCGTTTTGAATCGGGCTTCCGGCGGAGAACCGGTTAGCTGCAGCAGGTGGCTGAGGACGAATGCGTTGAAAAAATAAGATCCCACTCCTCCGAAAAATCCGGCACCTACGAGCAGGAAACGGTTTTTCCCTCTTCAGTGCCAGTGTTCGCACATGGAAACGTTCCCCGATCACGGGATGTCCGCCCACAGCTCCGGCGGATTGAGTTCGTAGATCCCGTTCTCGCGGTACATGATGTGGTTTACGATCAGTTCGCGCCGGAGGGTGGCGAAATCGTCGTGGAATTGTTGGATGTGCTCGTTGATTTCCTTCTCGGTGTAGGAAGTGCCGGTTTTGAGCCCCTTGACGATGTGCTGCAGGACGATCAGCCTCTTTTTTCGCTGGGCGGGGATCTGCTTCAGCCGGCCCTCCGGGGTGAAAAAGTTCCGAAGCACCTCTTGTTTTTCCAGCTCCCGCTTTGCTTTTGCCCCTTGATCGGTGTTCTTCATCTTATCCTCCGCCTTTTCTTCAAAGGTTTCATGCGCTTCCTTCAGGACCACGTCCAGTACGGCTCGGGCCTTCCGTCGCAGCACTGTCTCCTGCAGGTAAAAATAGATGGTGTTTTTCTCCCGGCGTTCCTTTACCAACCCCGCTTCCCGCAGCTTGGACATGTGGTGGGTGACCGTCGGCGGGCGGATGCCCAGTTTTCCTGCCAAAGCCTGGCCGTGAAGGGGTCCCCGCGCGAGCAGGGCCAGGATTCGGATGCGGGTCGGATCGGCGAGGGCTTTGTGAAAGAGAACCAGGCGATGGAGTTGCAATCGTTGTCACCTCCCGTGTCCAAAAAATTGACCATGATCTAATTAGCAAATTATCTAATTAGATTATATCCTAATTAGTTAAGGATGCAAAACATAATTTTTTCATCCGACTGCGGATCCGTGTCCGTTTCCTATTGATTGCCGGATTCCATCACAGCGATGAAGTGCCGCATTTCTCTTTGAATGCTTCCGGATTGCCGTCGGGGCGAAAACTTCGGTTTTTGGGATGCGGCTGTCCCAACCGGCGGCACGACCAGATGGCGGCCACCGAGGCGGCAAGGGCCATTCCCATGATCTGCAGGGAAGTCATTGCCGGTGGAAATTAGCAAAAGTTTCCCTCGCTTGACCCTCCGTGGACCGCTCTGATATGATGTTTGCGTGGACTGGCTCGTATATGTTCAGGAATATGGCCTGAATGTCTCTACCCGGCCACCGTAAATGGCTGGACTACGAGCATATGGGTCCCCGGACGCCATGATCCCTTCATATGCTTTTCATATGACCATCCAAGGAATCAATCGGCCGGAGTCCCGTATCGCCGTAGTGTCGCGGTACGTGGCTCCGGCTTCTTTGGTTGCGAAAAGATTTGCGTCATGCTCCTCCCAAGTGGCATGCTATGTTCTGGATGGAATCCGAATTTATGTGGAACGGAAGGGATGAAAAATGGAACATCGGACGGAACGCGTAGTGGTGTTGGATTTCGGGGGACAATACAACCAGCTGATTGCGCGGCGGATTCGGGACTTGGGAGTGTACAGCGAGCTGGTCCCCTATCGCAAGACGGCGGAGGACATCGCCCGGTTGAATCCGAAGGGAATCATTCTCTCGGGCGGCCCCGCCAGCTCGGATGCCCAGGATGCTCCCGTCTGCGACCCCGCGATCTTCGAGTTGGGGATTCCGATGCTGGGGATCGGATACGGCATGCAGCTGATCGGTAACCGATTCGGTGCCCGGATGGAGCCGTCGGTTGAGCGGGGATACGGGAAGGCGGAGCTGGAGGTGGTGTCCGATTCTCCGCTGTTTCAGGGATTGGGCCCGTCCCTGACGGTCTGGATGAGCCACAGCGACGCGGTGGTGGAGCCGCCGTCGGGATTTCGGATCGACGGGAAGGCCGAATCCGCGCCCGTGGCGGCCATGAGCGACCCCTCCCGGCAGGTGTTTGCGGTTCAGTTCCATCCGGAGGTTCGGCACACGGATCGCGGAGATGAAATCCTCCGGCGGTTTCTGTTCGACGTCTGCCGTTGCGCGGGGAATTGGACGGCGGAATCCTTTATCGAGGAGACGGTGAAGGAGATCCGGGAAAGGGTCGGGGAGAAGCGGGTGCTCTGCGCCCTGTCCGGCGGCGTCGATTCCTCGGTGACCGCTGTGCTGATTCACCGGGCGATCGGTGATCAGCTCACCTGCGTGTTCGTGGATCACGGTCTCCTGCGGAAGGGAGAAGCCGAAAGCGTCATGCGGACCTTCCGGGATCACTTCCACATGAACGTGATCCAGGTGGACGCCCGGGAACGATTCCTCTCCAAGCTGGCCGGCGTGACCGACCCGGAACAAAAGCGGAAAATCATCGGAAACGAGTTTATCCGCGTCTTCGAGGAGGAGGCCGAAAAGCTGGGAGACCACCACTTTCTCGGTCAGGGCACCGTTTATACCGATATCCTCGAATCGGGAACGGAGACGGCCCAAACGATCAAGTCCCACCACAATGTGGGCGGTCTGCCGGAAGAGATGAAAATGGAGCTGATCGAGCCCCTGAAAGCCCTGTTCAAGGACGAGGTGAGAAGGGTGGGGGAAGAGCTGGGTCTGCCCCGGGAGATCGTGTGGAGGCAGCCCTTCCCCGGCCCCGGCTTGGGGATTCGGGTGATCGGCGAGGTGACGGAGGAAAAGCTGGCCATCGTCCGGGAATCGGATGCCATCCTGCGGGAGGAGATCGCCCGAGCCGGCCTCGACCGGGAGATTTGGCAGTATTTCACCGTCCTTCCCGACATCCGCAGCGTCGGGGTGAAGGGGGATGCCCGCACCTACGCCTATACCGTGGGAATCCGGGCCGTCACCTCCGTCGACGGCATGACCGCCGATTGGGCGCGCATCCCCTATGACGTATTGGATCGGATCGTCCGGCGGATTGTTGGAGAGGTGGAGGGTGTGAACCGGGTCGTATACGACATCACCTCCAAGCCGCCGGCGACGATCGAGTGGGAGTAGGTCCTTCAGACCGGTAAATCGTCCATCGGGCTCCATCGGGGTGTCCGCCCCTGCGGCACACCCCGATCCGGCACTTTTTCATGGCTTTGATGGGTTTTTCAGTCTCAAGTGGAAGGAAGCATCAACGAAAGGAGAACCGACCATGTCCAAAGGATCGCCCGGATTGGACCGCTTTTTCCGGATTGCGGAGTCGGGTTCCAATTGGAGGAGGGAGGTGTTGGCGGGTACCACCACTTTTTTGGCGATGGCCTATATTCTGCTGGTCAACCCCTTTATGCTCGGGGAAGAAGCGGGGATGGACTTCGGAGCGGTGTTTGTCGCCACGGCTGTCGCCTCGGCGATCGGCACCTTATTGATGGGCCTTCTGGCCAATTATCCGATTGCTCTGGCACCGGGGATGGGGTTGAACGCGTACTTCACGTATACCGTGGTGCAGGGCATGGGCGTGCCGTGGCAGACGGCGCTGGGGGCGGTTTTCATTTCCGGTGTGATCTTTCTGCTCTTGACCGCCACCCGCATCCGGGAGACGATCATCAATGTGATCCCTGCGGGCATGAAACACGCCGTCTCGGCGGGGATCGGCTTGTTTATCGCCTTTATCGGTCTGAAAAATGCGCAGATCATCATCGGATCCGAGGCCACCTTTGTTGCCCTCAACCCGGATTTGATGCAGAAGGAGATTCTTCTGACCCTGTTCGGCTTGGTGGTCACCGTGCTGCTCATGATCCGCCGGGTGAGGGGGGCGGTTTTGATCGGAATGGTGGTAACCGCCCTTGTCGGCGTCATTTCCGGGGCCGTGGCGGCTCCGAAGGGGATCTTTTCCGCTCCCCCCAGCATCGCTCCCACCTTTTTGAAGATGGATATCGCCGGTGCTCTGGATATCGGCTTGTTTACGGTGATTTTTGCCTTCTTGTTCGTCGATCTCTTTGATACCGCCGGGACTCTGGTGGGGGTCAGCAGCCAGGCCGGACTGTTGAAGGACAACAAACTGCCCCGGGCCGGCCGGGCCCTCACCGCCGATTCCCTCGCCACGATGGCCGGGGCTGCCATGGGGACTTCCACGGTAACCTCGTACATCGAATCGTCGGCGGGGGTTGCAGCCGGCGGGAGGACGGGTTTGACCGCCGTGACCACGGCGGGCTGGTTTCTGGTCGCCCTCTTTTTCTTCCCCCTGGTGGAGTCCTTCGCTTCGGTGGCGGCGATCACTTCGCCGGCGCTGATCATCGTGGGCGTCCTGATGGCAGGAAGTTTGCGGGAAATCGATTGGAAGGACTTGTCGGAGGCGGTGCCGGCTTTTTTGACGGTCTTGATGATGCCCCTGTCCTACAGCATCGCCACCGGGATTGCCATCGGCTTTATCCTGTACCCCATCGGCAAAATTTTTGCCGGCAAGGGGCGTCAGGTGCATCCCATCATGTACGTCCTGTCGGTGTTGTTTATCACCCGGTTTGCCTTCCTGGGGGCCATCTGAGGGGGATCAAACCGTAAACCTGGAGTGTGATTAAGGCATCGGCATGGAGCGAGCTATCCCGATGCGCTGTGAAGAACCCTGGGACCGCCTTGTGGCGGTCCCTTTCTGCATTTGCTCGTCCGCACCGCATGATCGCCGCCTTCTTGTCGCACATTAGAGATGAAGGGGAGGATTCATGCGCGAAGGGCGGTCGGATCATGCGGACATACCGGATCATTTCGATATTGCTGTTATGGGCTCTGTTCTTTGCCGCCTCACCGGCGGGAGCATCCCCCGGCTGTCCGGAGCCGGTGGCGGATACGATCCGGAAGTTGGTCAAGGAAAAGGAGACGGCGGTCAACAGCCAAAACCGAGAACAGTTTTTACAGCTGATCAATCCCTCTCGCAAGGCTTACTGGCGGGAGCAGAAGCGCTGGTTTGAGGATGCGGTCCGCTATATCGACCCCGGTTCCTTTCGGATGCAAGTGGAATCGGTGATCCCCGAACGCCCCTTCCGGGTGTGCGCATGGATCAAACAGAGCTACCGGAAAAACGGAAGGGAGCATTCCCTGACTTATCCCCTGCGCTTTGAGAAGACGGATCAGGGATGGAAGGATTCGGACCTCGCCTTTGAACACATGGCCTCGGGGGATGTGGTCGTTTATTACACGGACCCCCGCCTGAAAAGACAGGCGACCATCGCCTTGGACATCGTGAGACGTGCCGTCGACGGATTTCATGAAAAATATTCATGGATGCCGGCGGAGGCCGTCGAAGTGAAACTGTACCACGAACCGGAGCTGTTCCGGCAGATGGTCAAGCCCTCGCTGCCGGAGTGGGCCGCCGGATGGAACGAAGCGGGGCAGTCGATTAAATTTGTCGGCGCCCTCCGGATGGATGATTGGGAAGGGAGTTTCGCCTCGGGCCTGGTGCATGAGGTTACCCACAAGATGGTGAGCGAACGGACCGGGGACAACGCCGCCTATTGGCTGCAGGAGGGGGCTGCAGAGTACTACCAGACCCGGCTGCTCCCGGGGCTTCGCAATCTCATGGATGAGCAAAAGATTGAACGCCCTTGGCGCTTCGCCGTCCTGGAATCCCTGGAGCTGGAAAAGTTGCCCCTGAAGGAGGCCAGCCAGTATTATTCCCAAAGCGGCCATCTGTTCCGGTTTCTTATTGAGCGATACGGCGAGGACAAGATCCGAGAAATCTTCGCCGTTCTCCGGAAACACCCGACGATCGACCGGGACAGCGCCGACAAGATTCCCGAACTGAACCGCCGGACCCGGGCGGCGATCAAAAAGGTGTTGGGAAAATCGATGGAGCAGCTGGAGCGGGAATGGCTCAAGGATTACAACTCAGATTCCTCCCGCGAAGAAGAGAGGACCGATGCGGATCGTTGGTGATCCGCGCCGCCTTACTATAATATTGCAGAAAACGTTCGGGAAAAATGGCGAAACCCCTGAAAGAAGGGTTGACGGCGCACCTGCCGCGTCGAGGTCCGTATACCATTTATTTCATAGTTGACATTTCGGCGGAAGCGGAATATACTATGCATTGTCGCTCCGAAATGAGGGGCGGCCGGGAAAGAAACCGACACGGTTTTTTCCAGCCAAAAAA
>JAJYSD010000037.1 GCA_021793745.1 Bacillota bacterium | reverse complement strand
GTGGCATCCAGCAGTTTGGCCAACCCCGCTTCGGAAATCAGATCCGTCGCGTGGGGACCGATGATATGAACCCCGAGCAGGTCCTCCGTTTTCTGATCGGCAATGATTTTGATAAAACCATCCACTTCGCCGAATACCAGGGATTTTCCCGTCGCCCGGAAGGGGAATTTGCCCACCTTGACCGAATACCCCTGCCGTTTCGCCTCCTCCTCGGTGAGGCCGATGCTCCCGATCTCCGGCCGGCAGTAGGTGCAGCGCGGGATCAGCTGGGGATTGACCGGCGGCGGATTTTTGCCGGCCATGTGTTCCACGGCCACCATTCCCTCGTGGGAGGCCACATGGGCCAACTGATAACCACCAACCACATCCCCGATGGCGTAAATATGGGATTCCGCCGTCTGCATCATCTCGTTGACCTGGATGAAGCCGTTTTCCACCTTGACCGAGGTATTCTCGAGGCCGATCCCTTCCACGTTGGCCTGCCGCCCGACGGATACCAGCACCCTTTCCGCGGTGAGTTCCACCGTCTCATTTCCCTTTTCCGCCTTCAGGGTGACCGCATTTCCTTCGATTCGAACGCTTTCCGGCAACACCTTGGCCTTCGTCAAAATTTTCACCTTTCGCTTTTTGAGGAGGCGGGTCATCTCCCGGGAGACGTCCGGATCCTCGAAGGGCAAAATCCGATCGGCAAATTCGACCACCGTCACTTCAACGCCGAAGTCATTCAACATGGAGGCCCACTCGATTCCGATAACGCCGCCGCCGATGATGACGATCGAGCGGGGAAGCTCCTCCATCTCCAGGGCGTGATCGGAATTCATCACATAACGCCCGTCCACTTCCAGGCCGGGCAAGGTGCGGGGGCGGGAGCCCGTGGCGATCAACAGATTCTGGGGAACGAGCATTTCCGCCTCTCCCCCGTCCTTTTTCTCCACGGAAACCGTCCCCGCCTGGGGTGAAAAGATGGAGGGCCCGAGGATGCGGCCCGTGCCTTCCACGACGGTAACACCGTTTTTCTTGAGCAGATGTTGAACGCCCCGGTGCAGCTGGTTCACGATCTTTGCCTTGCGCTTTTGTACGCGGCTGAAATCGACGCGGACGCCCTCCACCGCGATGCCGTAATCCTCGCTCTTCTTCATCTCCTGATAGACTTCGGCGCTGCGAAGGAGCGACTTGCTGGGGATGCAGCCCCTGTGCAGGCAGGCTCCCCCCACCTGGTCCTTCTCGACGACGGCGACCTTCATACCCAGCTGCGCCGCGCGAATCGCAGCGACATAACCCCCCGGACCCGCTCCCAAAACCACCAGATCGTATTGTTCAGCCATGGATTCCCTCGACTCCCTTCTCATAATCCTCCGGCGGATGTCCCCTGAAACCGCAGGGGCCTCTCCCTTGCAGCAGGGGATGGCGCATTTTCAAGGGCCTTTCCCAGGGCAAGGGAGGATGCCCGTTCCCCCGGCCTGGGACGGAAACCGCTTTAGCCCATGTTCAGGATGTGGCGTCCGTTTTGCAAAAACGTGCTCCGGGAACGGGCCAGGCTTTCGATCCGCTCCTCCGCCATCCGATCCGCCGCTTGATAGGAAGGAATACCATCTCGCTCGGCGATCTCGAAGACCCGCAGCACATTGTCGTAAATGGTCTCTACCTTCTTCATCGCGCGATCCCGGTTGTAGCCGAGCAATTCATCGGCCACATTGATCACGCCTCCGGCGTTGATGACATAATCCGGCACATAAGTAATGCCCATCTCGTGAAGCCGATCCCCATGCCGCTCTTCCTTCAGCTGGTTGTTGGCCGACCCGGCGACCACCCGGCACTTAAGGCGGGGAATCGTTTCGTCATTGATAATCGCACCCAGGGCGCAGGGAGAGAAGATATCGCACTCCACGTCGTAAATCTTGTCCGGCTCCACCGATTCGGCGCCAAAGTCGCGCACAGCCCGTTCCACGTTTTCCTGAACGATATCGGTGACGATGAGGCGGGCGCCTTCCTCATGCAAATGTTTGCACAGGTTGTAGGCGACGCTTCCCACCCCCTGCACCGCCACGGTTTTTCCCTTCAGGGAATCGCTGCCGAAGGCGACCTTGGCGGCGGCTTTCATCCCCCGGTACACGCCGTAAGCGGTGACGGGAGAAGGATTTCCGCTGGAGCCGAAGGCCGGAGAGACCCCGGTGACATACCGGGTTTCCTGGTGAATGATATCCATGTCCTCCTCCGTCGTCCCCACATCCTCCGCCGTGATGTAGCGGCCGTTCAACCCCTGGATAAAGCGGCCGAGGGCCCGGAACATCGCTTCGCTCTTATCCTTCCGGGGATCCCCGATGATGACCGTCTTTCCACCCCCCAGATTCAAGCCGGCAGCCGCCGCTTTGTAGGTCATCCCTCGGGCCAGGCGCAGGGCGTCGAGAATCGCCTCGTCTTCCGATTCATAGGTCCACATGCGCACCCCGCCCAGAGCCGGCCCCAGGGTGGTATCGTGGATGGCGATGATCGCCTTCAAACCGGAATTTTTGTCCTGACACAAGAGCAATTGCTCAAAATCATACCGCTCCATATAATCAAACCACTTCATCTGTATCCCTCCTCAGCTCACATCGACCATCGAGCGCGGAAGCGCTTCCATCATTCCATCAATTACCACCTTTAGTGTTGGCGAAAGCATATGCCCCCATGCAAAATAAGCAATTCCCATGCCAACACCGCCGGGCATCGTACAATGGGTCTCATTCTCGTCGAAGGAAGCCCCGGAAGCCCTGTGGGACAAAGGGTACTCTGCAAAATTTTGCAGGGGATCTGCGGTTTTTTTCCTGCAATTTTTTGCAGGAAACTCTCATCCGATTCCATAGCGCTCCAACTTGTAATACAGATTTCGCACCGAGATCCCCAACCGCCGGGCCGTCTCCGTCTTGTTTCCGCGGCAGGCCCGGTACACCCTTTCGATATACTCCCGCTCCGTCCGGGCCAACACCTCCTGCAGGCTCTCCGTATCTTCGCCGGGCTCTTCGGAGATTTCGGGACCTGTCGCCCGGTTGATCGCCGATCCGAAAAGCGGGGGAAGGTGCTCTCTCTTCATCCGCCGTTCGCTGAAATTCATATTGATCATCGCCCGGCCCAACACGTTTTCCAACTCCCGCACATTCCCCGGCCAGTCGTAATCCATCAACACCCGGACCGCTTCGTCATCGATCGCTTCCACGTTGCGCCCGTATTCCTGATTAAACTTTTTGATCAGGTGGATCGCCAAAAGGGGCAAATCCTCCTTGCGAAAGCGCAGGGGCGGAATCGAGATCGGAAGCACGTTGAGCCGATAATAGAGGTCCTCGCGGAACCGCTTTTCCTGGATCGCCTTTTCCAGATGAACATTGGTGGCGGCGATCACCCGGACATCCACGGAAATCGGACGAGTCCCCCCAACCCGAATCACTTCTTTTTCCTGTAACACCCGAAGCAGTTTCGCCTGGATGTTGGGGGCCAGTTCCCCGATCTCGTCGAGGAAGATCGTTCCTCCGCTCGCCTCCTCAAACAATCCCTTTTTTCCTCCCGGACGTGCCCCCGTAAAGGCGCCCTCCTCATAGCCGAAAAGCTCGCTCTCCAACAGGGATTCCGAGATAGCTGCACAATTGACGCGGACAAACTGATGAAACTTCCGATCGCTGTCATTGTGGATGGCGTGGGCGAACAGCTCCTTCCCGGTTCCGGATTCTCCGCGAAGCAATACCGTCGCCCGGGTTCGAGCCGCCTGGCGGGCTTGGTCGATGGCCATACGCATCCCTTCGCTTTCACCGATGATGTCGTCGAAGGTATACTTGGCCTCCAGGGTGCGGATGATCCGCCGGGCCCGTTCCAACTCCCGGTTGAGCCGCTTGATCTCCGACATGTCGTGGATGATGCCGACGCTCCCCTTCAGCTCCCCCTCCACTATGATCGGCGCGACGTTGACCACGACGTCCTTCCGGTTGGGACCCACCTTCATCGGGACGCCCCGAACCGGCTTCCGGGTTTTCAGCACCTTCATGTGCATGCTTTCCCCTTCGGAAATGTCCGCATCGGCGGGCTTTCCGATCACTTCCTCCGGCGGCAGTCCCGTCAAGCGCGTGTAGGCCGGATTGATCAAAATTCCGATGCCCTTCGAGTCCACCACGGAGATCGCCTCGTCCGACGAGTCGATGATCGCCTGGAGCAGGCTCTTCATCGACTCCAGGTCCGTCACCTGCTTGGTCAACGCCAGCACTTCCGTGATATCCCGGAATACCGCGACGACGCCGATCACGCGGCCGGACCGGTCCTTCACCGGAACCCGGTTGGTCACGATCTTCACCCCGTTGGGCAGCTCCTGCTGACGGTTGAGTTCGGCGCGTCCGGTTCTGAGCACCCGATCTAATCCGGTACCGGGAACCGCCTCGGTGACCGGTTTTCCGATCACATCCCTGGCCTTCATTCCCATCAACCGTTCGGCGGAACGGTTAAACAGGGTGATTTCTCCCTTCCGGTTGACGGCGATCATCCCGTCATGGGTAGAGTCGATGATCGTGTGCAACTCCCCCTGGCCCATCCGCCACGCCTGAAACCATTTCTCCTTTTCCTCGATGAGTTGCACCAGCACCCGGCTGACCGCTCCGACAATCAAAAGGGGCTTCTTTCCGTCCCCCCGCACAGGCAGAAGGTCGGCCAAGTCCGGCTGTTCCGACAGCTGGATAATGACATCGGGAAGGGGATGGATAAAGGGTTCCGGATCCGTACCGACGGGAATTCCCCGGTTCTGGGCCTCGACGAAGGCCGGAGCACGGGGATCGGAGGCGACGACACCCACCACCTTCACCCGGTCCATCTGATCCAGTGCCCGGAGCAGGGCGGCTCCGCCCGGGTCGCCGCCGACAATCAGAAAACGCTCCATCGGGTTCCCCCCTTTCAGCGCCAATCGACCAAGTTTTACCCGGTTCCATCTTACCACATCCGGAACGCGATGGCGGATGGCCGGGAAATAAGGTACCATTATGTTGGCAGGAAAAACGAAAGGGCGGGTGGAACCATGGTTTTCCAACGCGTCATCGCGATTCTGATCCTTTGTATTCCCGGTGCCATCGGAGTCTACGGGTGGACCTGGATGCGTGACGTATTTTTCGATTACATGGCCGGTCGCGGCTTTGATTGGCTATCCTTCTTCGGCGGACTCACCCTTTTTCTGATCGGTGTGGCATTTCTCGGGGGGTTTATCTTCCACCGGGACGCCAAGCGGAACAAGATCCAGCCGAAACTCCAGAGAAAAAAGGAGTAAAACCGGCCTCCGGCGGGCGGGAACATCCCTGAGCCTCTGCACATAGGCTAACGGTAAATCCTGTGCAAAGAAGGGGTTGCCATGTTTTATGATCCTGCCGGAGATATCCATGCGGAATCAATCAAACGGGCCATTCGCTCCTTTGCCCACCGCGGCCGGATCCTGCTGAGCGAGTCCCTGGCCGCAGGCAATAAGGAGATGGAGGGATTGTACCGCCAGCTGAAGGCCCTGGAAAAAATGAGCCGCCACAGCGAGGACCATCCCCTCCTGCTGTACGACTTGATGAAAAAAGCCTGGTACAGCCATCAGCGGCTTCAAAGCTTTCTGTCGAAAATCCCGGCTTCCTCCGCCGCAGGCATTCGCAGCGAAGGAGAGGCTTTGCGGGAATCCTCCTCTTCGGGATCCCTTGCCGGGGAATCCCGCTCTTCAGAAGAGTGGGACTCCTCTGCAAACAAACCCGTTCGTCTCAATCCCGTGCCCATCGGCGGACACACCCTTCCTCCCCTTCCCTACCCCTACGATGCCCTGGAGCCCCATATCGACGAAAAAACGATGCGCCTCCATCACGACAAGCACCACAAGAGTTATGTAGACGGCCTCAACAAGGCGGAACGGATGATGTTCCAGGCGCGCCGGACGGGCAATTTTGATCTGATCAAACATTGGGAGCGGGAAGCGGCCTTCAACGGCGCCGGCCACTACCTGCACACCCTGTTCTGGAGCACGATGAGCCCCCGGGGAGGGGGCGAGCCCTCCGGTGCCCTCAGGAAACAGATAATCCGGGATTTCGGCAGTTTTCCCGCCTTTAAGCATCACTTTTCCCAGGCGGCCGAAAAGGTGGAGGGATCCGGATGGGCCATCCTGGTTTGGTCTCCCCGTGCGCACCGGTTGGAAATCCTGCAGGCGGAAAAACATCAAAACCTCTCCCAATGGGATGTGGTCCCCCTGCTGCCCCTGGATGTCTGGGAACACGCCTATTACCTGAAGTATCAAAACAACCGGAAAGCGTATATCGATGCATGGTGGAACGTGGTCAACTGGCCCGCCGTCAGCCGCCGATACCTGAAGGCCCGCCGGTTGAGGTGGAAGCCCTACTGAAACCCGCCAAAGAGGCGGGCGCATCCCTCTTTCGTCCCCCATTGGGCATCTATTGTCTGCCCAACCGGTCCAGATATCCCAGAAGGCGGCTCCGTTCGATCCGTTCCGTGATGGAATGGCGTTCCGCATAATAATGACCGACCAGCAGCAGCGCAAGAAGTACGAGGATGACTTGGGGGGAAAGGATATTCAGGGACCACAGGGCCAAGTGTATGCCGAGCAGATTGGAGCCGCTGTCCCCCAACATGACGCGGGCCGCCAGATCCTGCTTCAGCAATGCGACCGCCAGTCCCCAGAGGGGGACAAAGAGGAGAGTCTCCGCCCGGTTCAGGGAAAGGATCAACAGCAGGGTTCCCGCCGCCAAATAAAACTTGAGGCATCGCCCCGGCCGGAGATCCAGCAAATTGAGCCAGTTGGTCGTCAGGGCGATGTACAGCGAAAACATGACCCATTCCCCGATACCCCGGGCGAACACCACCGCACAAAGGGCAGCCACCACCCCGCCTCCCAGGGCCTTCAAGCCCCCCGTCGTCAGGCGTCGATCCCGGATCAGCGATCGGATATGGCCGCGAAACCCCTTGGGGTGGGTATCCCCCAGGGTATCATCCAGCCATCCCAAAAAAGTGACGGCACCCGTCGCAAACAGCACCGCGAAGAAAAGCGCATCGGGAAACAGGGGGAAAAAGAACTTTGGAATGCCGACCACTACCAACACCACAAACAGATAGAGGAGCGCCATCACCCCGCCGAAACTGGTCGGAATCACCTCGCTCCGAAAATTGGCCGTCGTCACGCCCTTGGCGGCCAGAAAGGTGCTGCCGACATCCGCCCCCCAGCGGCCGGCGGCCACGGAAAATAGCGCCGTTCCCAACACCCACAGCATCATGATCATACCGGCTGCCTCCACAGGCGGAGCAACGTACGCAGGATGGCGACAAACTGTTTCCCCCGGTGCAGAAACCCCCGAAGGTCCCGTCCGGTTTCGCGGTGACGCATGGGAAGGGGGACCTCCTGCACCCGAAACCCGGCCCGAAGCGCCTGAACGGTCAACCCCAACTCAATGCCGAAACCGATCGGGAAGTATGACAGCCGGGAGATCACTTCGCGCCGCAGCGCCCTTTGCCCCGACAAGGTGGCATGGATCGTCTTCCCCGTCAGCCGCCGGACGCCTGAGCGGGCCAATCCCTTGACCAGCCCGAATCCCCCCTTGCGGATCGGAGCGGGAAAACGGGCGATGGTCATGTCCGCCTCCCCCTTTAAAATGGGTTCCAAGAGCGATCCGGACAACTTGGCATGTTCCTCCAAATCGGCGTCCAAAAACAGCAGTATGTCGCCCCGGGCATGCCGAATGCCTTCGGCCAACGCAGCGCCCTTGCCCCGGTGTTTTCCGAGGCGAACCACCTGATCGGCATAACGTCCGGCGATGGCAGCGGTTCGGTCCCGGCTCCCATCATCGACAACAATCAGCTCGTCAATGCGGTCGAGGCGCTTGACCGAGCGTAGGGTTCCCTGGATCCG
>JAJYSD010000036.1 GCA_021793745.1 Bacillota bacterium | reverse complement strand
ATCTATCACCCGTCTGCCGCAAGCCCGGGCCAGGGAGAGAATGGCCTCCACATTGGGACCGGACAAGGTTCCGTCCCTTGAAATATCGGTAAAAATAAAGGTTTCGGCGCCGCGGCGCACCATTTCCCGGGCCAACGCCTCCGCCGTCACCTCGGTGGTCTCCAGCCAGCCGTGGGTGGCCACCCGGCCGTCCCGGGCATCGATCCCGAGGGCGATCCGATCCCCGTACCGGGCGAGGGCTTCCCGGACAAACCGGGGATCATCGATGGCGGCGGAGCCGAGGATCACCCGCTGGACGCCGGCGTCGAGGAACATCTCCAGCCTCTCCATCGACCGGACTCCGCCCCCCGCCTGGATGGGAATGTCGACACGGGAAGCCATCTCCCGGATCACCGGCAGGTTGACCGGCTCCCCCGTACGGGCCGCGTCCAGATCGACCACGTGGAGCCATTCGGCCCCCGCCGCCGCCCACTTTCGGGCCACGTTCACCGGATCCGCATCGTACACCGTTTCCGCTCCGTAATCCCCCTGATACAGCCGGACGCACTTTCCTCCCCGCAGATCGATCGCCGGATAGAGGACGAAGCTCATGATACCCCCACCTCGGATTCGCAGAGGGCCGCAAACCGGCGGAGCAGTTCCCGTCCCAGCGATCCGCTCTTTTCCGGATGAAACTGTGTGCCGAAGATCCGGTTTCGCCCCACGATGGCCGTCACCGGCCCGTAGTAGTCCGTCACCGCCAGGATGTCCTCCCGGTTATCCGGCAGCACGTGATAGGAATGGACGAAATAGACATAACCCTCTTCCAGGCCGTACAGGAGGGGATGGAACTGGGGAAAGCGGAGGCTGTTCCATCCCATGTGGGGAATCGGAAAATCCCCCTTCAGCCGCACCACGCGGCCGGGGAGGAGGTTGAGTCCCTGATGGTACCCGTGCTCTTCGCTCCCGGTAAAGAGGAGCTGCATCCCGAGGCAGATCCCGAGAAGGGGTTTGCCCCGAAAAGCTTCCTGCTTGATCACTTGATCGAGCCGCCGTTCCGACAGCTCCCGCATCGCATCCCCGAAGGCCCCCACGCCGGGGAGGATGATCCCGGAGGCCTTCTCGACGGTTTCCGGATCGGAGGTGACGGTGTGGGCAAACCCCATCCGCTCCAGGGCGCGGCTGACGCTGTGCAGGTTGCCCATTCCGTAATCGATGACGGCGATCATGCTAAAGAACCCCCTTGGATGACGGGACTCCCTGAACCCGGGGATCCAGCCGAGTCGCCTCGTCCAAAGCCCGGCCCAGGGCCTTGAACAGGCATTCGATCATATGGTGGGTGTTTCGGCCGTAATGGAGAAGGACATGGAGGTTCATCCGCGCCTCCATCGCCAGCTTCCAGAAAAACTCGTGAACCAGCTCCGTGGCGAAGGTTCCCACCCGTTCGCTGGGAAACTCCGCAGAAAACTCCAGGTGAGAACGCCCCGACAGGTCCACCGCCACCTGCCCCAGGGATTCGTCCATCGGAATGATGGCATGGCCGTACCGACGAATGCCCGCCTTATCCCCCAGGGCTTGTCGCAGGGCGGTCCCGAGGCAGATGGCGATGTCCTCCACCGTATGGTGGTCGTCGATATGAACATCCCCTTCCGCTCTCACCTGCAGGTCGAACAAGCCGTGCTTGGCAAACAGGTCCAGCATGTGCTCCAAAAAGGGAACCCCCGTCTGAAGCTCCGTCTTCCCCGACCCATCCAGATCCAGCGTCAGGGAGATCTCCGTTTCCCCCGTCTTGCGGTGAATCCTTGCGGTGCGATCACTCATGCCGTTTCTCCCCCTTTTCCCGTTCGAGGCGAACGCGGATCGATTCGGCGTGGGCACCCAGCCCCTCCCCCTCCGCCAGGGCCATGACCCGGGGGCCGTCCCGGAGGAGCGCCTCCCGGCTGTAGGCGATCAGACTGGTCTTCTTCAGAAAATCGTCCACGGACAGGGGGGAGAAGAAGCGGGCCGTCCCGTTGGTGGGAAGGACGTGGTTGGGACCGGCAAAATAGTCCCCCACCGGTTCCGGGCTGTACTCCCCCAGGAAGAGGGCGCCGGCGTTTTTGATCCGTCCGACCCAGCGCCACGGATCGGCCACCAACAGCTCCAGATGCTCGGGGGCCAACCGGTTGGCCACCTCCACCGCCTCCGCCAGATCCTCCGTGAGACAGATCGCCCCGTGTTCCCGGAGGGATTGGCCGGCGATCTCCTTCCGCTCCAGGGCATCGCACTGTTCGACCAACTCCCGGGTAACCCGTTCAGCCAGTGCGGTAGACGGGGTGATCAGCACGGCGCTGGCCATCGGGTCGTGCTCCGCCTGGGAGAGGAGGTCGGCGGCCACATAGGCGGGATGGGCCGTCTCGTCGGCGATGACGACGATCTCGCTCGGCCCGGCGATCATGTCGATGTCCACCGTGCCGTAAACCATCCGCTTCGCCAGGGCCACGTAGATGTTTCCCGGCCCGACGATCTTGTCCACCCGCCGAATGCTTTCCGTCCCGTAAGCCAGGGCGGCAATCCCCTGGGCCCCGCCCACCTTCCATATTTCCGTCGCTCCCGCCTCCCGGGCCGCCACCAGCGTGGCGGGATGGATGCTTCCATCGGGCCGGGGCGGTGTCACCATGGCGACTTCCTCCACACCCGCCACCCGGGCCGGGAGGATATTCATCAGGACCGACGAAGGATAAGCGGCACGCCCGCCGGGCACATAAACCCCCACCCGCTCCAGGGGGCGGATGAGCATTCCCAGCATCGTCCCGTCCGCCTCCGGGGCAATCCAGGACTGCCGTTTCTGCCGCTCATGATATCGGCGGATCCGTCGAGCGGCTTCCCGCAACGCTTCCAACCACTTTGGAGTCACCCGCTCATAGGCGGCATCGATCTCTCCGTCGGTCACGCGAAAGTTTTGGAGAGCTGCGCCATCAAATTGCTCCGTGTACCGACGCAGCGCGCGGTCCCCTTCCTGCCGGACGGCGGACAAAATCTCCTGGAGCTTCCTCTCCTGATCGGTTTCGATGCCGCCTTCCCGCCTGCGCGTATCCAGCTCCTCCGGTTTGACCACTCGGATCATGTTCGTACTCCCTCCCCCTTCACCACCGACGCCAACCGGGAACACAACCGGTCCACGGAGCCGCTTTTCAAGCGATAACTGGCCCGATTGGCGATCAGGCGGGACGTCACGTCGGATACCGTTTCCAGTTCCACGAGACCATTTTCCCGAAGGGTCCGTCCGGTGGAAACGATATCCACGATCCGGTCCGCCAGCCCGATGAGGGGAGCCAGTTCCACGGAGCCGCTCAGCCGGATAATCTCCACCTGTTCCCCCTTATCCAAAAAATAGCGGCCGGCGATCCGCGGATATTTCGTCGCCACCCGCGGATGGAGGGAGGGGCGCCAATCGGGAAGGGCGGCGACGGCGATCCGGCACCGGCTGATTCCCAGATCGAGCAGCTCGTATACATCCCGCTCTTCTTCCATCAACACATCCTTGCCGACCACACCCAAGTCGGCCACACCATACTCCACATAGGTGGGGACATCCCCCGGCTTGGCCAAGAAAAAGGACAGGCCGGCCTCCGGCAAGGGCACCGTCAGCTTGCGGGTGGTTTCGAAACAGTCCTCTTCAACGGGGTACCCCGCCTCTTCCAAAAGCTCCAATGCTTCCCGCAAAATCCGTCCCTTCGGCATGGCAATGGTCAATTCATCCATCCCGTTCATCTTCCCCCTCCCCCCATCGGATGATGCGATCCGCGTCGATCTCCGGCGGCCGGTCCGGATCATCGGCGGCGTGGAGAATCACCGCTTTCCCTTCTGCTCGGAGTTCCTGCGCCCGCCGGATCGCCGCTCTGCGGGCGGCACGGGGATAAACCAGAGCCACCCGTTCCCTCCCTTGATCCGCAGCGGGGCTCGCTTCCATGACGCGGTCGGTCTTCAAAGCAAAGCCCGTCGCCGGAGTCGGCCGGCCGAAGCGCTCCGGCAACCGGTCGTAGCGCCCGCCGCTCACCAGGGGAAAGCTGGAGGGGAGGGCATACCCTTCAAAATAAACACCGGTGTAGTAATGGATGCTCCCCACCAGGCTCAAATCCAACACGACATGGCGGCTCGCCCCGAAATCCTCCAGCACCTCCCACATCTCCACCAGATGCCGGATGGCGGCCTCCACCCTGGGGGAGCGAACCTGCGGACGCAGGGATTCGATCCACTCCTTTCCCCCCCTCTGGCGGGAAAGGAGGAGGAGCAGCTCCTCCTGCTCCGGGGAGAGATTCAGCCGCGCCACCCGCTCCTGATATCCCACCAAATCCCGCACACCCAGGCATTCCTTGAGCTGATCCACCACCTGCGGATCCTTCACCCGTTCATGGAGCAGACCGTCCAAAAGCTCCACATGGCCCACCGCCAGTTGGAAGGGCGAGATTTCGCAGGCGGAGAGCGCCTCCACCGCCAGGGCGATCACCTCGGCATCCGCCTCCGGCGAAGGGTCCCCCACCAACTCCACTCCGGACTGAAAAAACTCCACCGTCCGCGCGGAATCATCCTGGGCCCGAAAAACGTTGGCGTGGTAAAAGAGGCGAAGGGGCAGCGGTTCCTCCTTCAGGACCGAAGAGACCATCCGGGCGATGGGGGCCGTCAGATCGGGGCGGAGCACCAACGTTTTTCCTTCCCGGTCGATCAGCTTGAACATCTTGTATTCCGGGATCGCACTGGCCGCCCCCACCGTGTCAAAATACTCCAGGGTGGGCGTCAGCACTTCCCGATATCCCCACCGCTCAAAACAGGTCTGCACACGCTGTTCCACCAGCCGCTTCTTGACGGCCATCGATGGGGGAAAATCGCGAAATCCGGTCGGTTTTTCAAACTGGCGCAGCTTCTCCATCCCGAAACCCTCCGACGTTCGCTTTAGCACGCTAAAGAGTCCGTTCCCTGTAGTTTAACACTCGCATCCGGAGGCGTCAATCCCTCGACCGGGCGAAGGAATCGGCGGAAACCCGGCCGGCGGCGGATCGACGGATCCCCCGGGAGATCCGCTGGAATTTCCATTCGCCTCAATTTTTGCGGTCGCGCTTCATCCTTTCCTTCAGCCAACCGGCCAACTGCTCCATCGCCTTTCTTCGGTACGAATATTTCAGCCGCTCTTCCCGGGATATTTTCGACAAAACCCGGTCTTCCCCTTCGGGTACAAAGATGGGATTAAAGGGAAAGCCCGGCTCCGGCCGGAGGCTTTCCGGGTCCGCTTCAATGATTCTGCCGGGGGTCCTTGCGACAAAGCACCCAATCTCCCCGTCCCACAAGGCGGCGACCGCCCCCTCAAACCAGGCCTGCCGCGACTGTCCGGCGAGCAGATTCATAAACCCCTTATATCCGATCATTTCGAAAATCCGCTTGGTCAACACCCCGGGAAAGCCCGGGTAGGCGGCCAAAAAAATCCCGGCATCATCCACCATCACCCGGTCCATCCCCATCCGCCTCACCTGGTGCAGCTTTTCCAAACAGATTTCCCGGATCGTTCCCTCTTTCGGTTCCGACAGCGGAAGGGGAGTGTGATGCACCTCGATGCCCAGGGGCGAAAGAACGGCCCGCGCTTCCGCCAGCTTCCCGGCATTTTCTGTGACAAAACCTAACCTCACCGTTTTCCCTCCAATCCTTCATCCATTATACTTAATACTGAAGCATGAACCGTTTCCGGAGGAGAAGCAATCATGGAAAACTGGAGCACTTTCTTTTTCCTGACGGGTTTCTTGATGGAGGGGATGGGGGTCTGGTTGTTCCTGCGCAAAAAAGACGGCTTTTTCGAACCGATCATCGTCGGTTTCCTCTGCTTCCTGGTGGGATTTCTCGCGTAAACGGAAGAAATCGGTGGAGGGGGACGGCTCCGATCGACGGGAGCGCTTCCCCCTCGCCCTTTTTAACGCCCGCCCCCTCCAGCCCTTTCAGGATCAAACCGCTCCAGTGCCCTAAAAAGGGGTCCCATCGCCGGTTTTATGTTCCCGGGTGCAAAGAAGGAAAACATGATATTATATGAGAAGCGCGCTATTGAACCGGGATTCACCGGTGGGTGGATCCCGGATGCGATCCCCCGGTTTCTACGACGGGCAGGATCGAAATGATTCGGAAGGGAAGAGACACCTTGTACTCCTTATGGCGACATCTCCTGTTTCGCTACGATCCCGAACGGGTTCACGAATGGACCGTCCGAGGACTGGAATCGCTCCAGTCGATTCCCCTGTTCCTTTCCCTTGCCCGCAGATTTTATGCGGTGGAGAACCCCGGCCTGGATGTCTCCCTCTGGGGCCTATCCTTTCCGAATCCCGTGGGGTTGGCTGCCGGGTTCGACAAAAATGCCACGATCTATCCGGCTCTCTCCGCCCTCGGCTTCGGTTACATCGAGGTGGGAACAATCACCCCGTTGCCACAGCCGGGTAATCGCCGTCCGAGGCTGTTCCGGTTGACACAGGATGAAGCGATTATCAACCGGATGGGGTTTAATAACCGCGGAGCCCGCCAGGCGATGGAGCATTTCTCCCGCCTTCCCCGCCCCCGTCTGCCCATCGGCGTCAATCTCGGAAAAAACCGAAACACCCCGAACGAGCAGGCGTTTCAGGATTACCGGTGCAGTCTCCGCGCCCTGTACCGTCACGGCGATTATTTTGTCATCAACATCAGCTCCCCCAACACCAAAGGGCTGAGGGAATTGCACCGGCCGGAGGCGCTAAAGCCGCTTCTGGAGGACATCCTCGGGGAACGGGAAGTGCTGCGGGAGGAAACCGGTGAAATCCGTCCTCTCCTCCTCAAGATTTCGCCGGATCTGACCGACGAAGCCCTGGAGAAAGCGGTAGACGTCTCTCTGAACGTGGGCATGGACGGTTTCATCGCCACCAACACCACCCTCTCCCGGGACGGAATCGCCTCTTCCCCCTTCCGAGACGAGACCGGAGGGCTGAGCGGCCGCCCCCTGGCGAAGCGCTCCACCGAAATCATCCGCCGCATCCACCAGCAAACCGGCGGGCGCGTTCCCATCATCGGCGTGGGAGGGATCTTCTCCGGCGAGGACGCCTACGAAAAAATCCGTGCCGGCGCCAGCCTGGTGCAGGTGTACACCGGGATGATCTACCGGGGCCCCTCCATCGCCCGGAAAATCAACCAGGAGTTGCTCCAGCTCCTGAAGCGGGACGGGTTGAGCCACATCCAGGAGGCGGTGGGCAGGGACGCCTGACGGCGATCCGTGATTTCCGCCGATGATCAAAGGCCCCTTCATGGCAGCTGACAAAACCTCCGGGCTGGCCGGTGAAGCGATGCTTCGCCTCGGGGTCCGGCCGTCGGCGACAGATCGCTCCCTTCCGACCCTTTGCCAATAAGCTGGGCCGTTGACATGACGTCAACGGCCCTTTCTCCTAGACCTCCGATCCGGCCCGCTTCCGGAGCACCCGCTCCTTCAATCCGGTCAGGATGCTGTACATGATCGGAACGATGAACAGGGTGAGGAACGTGGAGGAGGTCAGGCCGCCGATCACCACCACCGCCAACCCTTGGGAAATCAGGCTGCCGTCGCCGTAACCCAGCCCCAAAGGCAGCAGGGCGAAAATGGTGGCAAAGGCGGTCATCAGGATCGGGCGCAAGCGAGTTCCTCCCGCTTCCAGCAGCGCAGAACGGACATCCAGCCCCCGTCTCCGCTGCTGCTGAACCCGGTCAATCAGCACGATGGCGTTGGTGACCACGATCCCGATCAACATCAGCGCTCCGATCAGACCGGAGACGCTGATGGGCTGGCCGGAAATCCACAATCCCACCAATCCTCCGATCACCGCATACGGCAGGGAGAACATGATGGTGAAGGGAGCCGTCGCTTCGCCGAAGGCGACGATCATCACCAGATAAACCAGAT
>JAJYSD010000035.1 GCA_021793745.1 Bacillota bacterium | reverse complement strand
TCTAACATCGGCGAGGGGATCCCCCAGCGCCGCATCCTCCCAATCGATGATGGACGCCAGCTGCCCCCCCTTCCACAACAGATTGCCCGGCCAATAATCCCCGTGCAACAGAACGTCGGGATTGGCCGGAGACCACGGCCAAACCCGCTCCAGGGCCGTCCGAATCCTTCCCTCGCTCCAAGCGTCCTTCAGGGAGGCGGGGCGATGCTGAAGGCTCTTGTGAATCGACGCCTCCGCCCTCGGGAGAAAGGATACATCGCACCGGGAGGCGTCCACCCGATGAATCCGGGACAGATGGAGGGCCATCTGGTGGAGGTATCCGATCAAATCCGACGGTCGATCCACTGTCTCCCCCTCGACAAATTGGATCACCAGGTAGGGGATGGAAAAGATGTCGCCGGATGTATCCAGGGCCAGCGGTTCCGGGACCGGCACCCCCGCGGAGCGGAGAACCCGCAGCAGGCGAAACTCATCGGCCGCAATCCGGGGATTCCTCCGCCGGTCGGCTTCCCCGTGTTGACGGAAAACCATTTTGATCCGCCGGCCGTCCGGCCGCTCCACCTCCAACAGTTCGGCACGGGCCGAAACGCCTCCCGCCAGCTTTCGGGTGCGAAGCAACCGGTACGACGGATCGATTTTCCGGACCACCCGCTCCAAGCGCGTTCCATCCTGGGACTGCGTCACAGGAATCCCCGCCTTTACCCTTTGATGTGGGCGCACAACCACCTGCGGCTGCGGCAAAAACCCGGTTGATCAGAAATACCGGCTCATCCACTCGAAGGCCTGGTACCCCAGGTAGATTCCGAGGATGCCGAAAATCCCCGCCAGGGCGGGCGGAGCGGGAATCGGCAATCGGAAGAGAGAAAAAACGAACCCCGCAACAAATCCGGTTAAGGTGGACAGCAAAAGGAGCTTCACGATCGATCGCCTCCCGGGCGAAGGGTGGGCAGGGTGGGGAGTTCCCGTCCCCCACCCCCTGCGGCCTGCAAACGGCCGGCTTACATCCGATCCGGAGCGTTGACACCGATCAGGGTCAGGCCGTTTTTGAGCACCTGAGCCACCCCTGCCAGAAGGGCCAGCCGGGCCCGGGACTGTTTCTCATCCTCGCCGATCACCCGATGAGCCCTGTAATAGCTGTGGAACAGGGAGGCCAATTCATGCAGATAGCGCACCACCCGGTGGGGCGTGAGCTGCTGCGCCGCACCGGCCACTTCGTCGGGGAAAGCGGCCAGGGCCTGCATCAATTCATACTCCTGTTCCTCTGTGAGCAGGGAGAGGGTTTCCGGATCCCCGGCGGGGGAAAGCCCCCGTTCCTCGGCCTGACGAAAGACGCTTTGAATCCGGGCATGGGCGTATTGGACATAATAGACCGGGTTCTCGTTGGACCGGGAAACCGCCAAGTCCATGTCGAAGTCCAGGTGGCTGTCGGGACTGCGCATGACGAAGAAATAGCGGACGGCATCAATCCCCACTTCATCCATCAGCTCTTCCAACGTGACGGCTTTCCCGGTCCGTTTGGACATCTTGACCAATTCCCCGCCCTGGAACAGTTTCACCATCTGGGTCACCAGCACCGTCAGGCGCTCCGGATCGTATCCCTGGGCGGCGATGGCCGCCTTCATCCGGGGAATATACCCGTGGTGATCGGCGCCCCATATATTGATGAGCCGATCGAATCCGCGGTTCAGCTTATCCCGGTGATAGGCGATGTCCGGGGTGAGGTAGGTGTAGGAACCGTCCCCCTTGACCAGAACGCGGTCCTTGTCGTCGCCGAAGGCCGTCGACTTCAACCACAGCGCACCGTCTTCCTCATAGGTATATCCCTTTTCGTCCAGCTCCTTCAGGACCCGTTCGACCGCTCCGGACTCATAGAGGGACCGCTCGCTGAACCACACGTCGAAACGAACCCGGTACCGCTCCAGATCCCGGCGGATCTTCTCCAGCATCCGCTTCAGTCCGAACTCCCGCAAACGGGCGAGCCGTTCCTCCCGGTCCAGGGAAAGGAGCGAATCCCCCTCCTGTTGGACCAAATCCCGGGCCATATCGATGATGTCCTGACCCCGATACCCGTCCTCGGGGAATTCGCATTCCTTTCCGAGGGCCTCCAAATAACGGGCCTCCAGGGAGAGGGCGAGCAGCCGGATCTGATTGCCCGCGTCGTTGATGTAGTACTCCCTGGTCACATCGTAACCGGCGGCTTCCAGGATATTGCACAGGGAATCTCCGACGGCGGCTCCCCGGGCATGGCCGAGGTGCAGGCTGCCCGTCGGGTTGGCGCTGACAAACTCCACGTTGACCCTTTGGCCGCCGCCCACATCGGAACAGCCGTAACGGGTGCCGGCGGCCCGGATCTCTTCCAGCACTTCCGTCAAAAAGGAGCGATCCAGGAAAAAGTTGATAAAACCGGGGCCCGCCACCTGGATATCGCAGATCCGTCCCTTTTCCCGGTCGATTCTCTCCACGATCCGGGCTGCGATCTCCCGGGGGTTGGCCCGGGCGATGCGCGTCAGTTTCATCGCCATGTTGGTGGCCAGATCCCCGTGGGCCTTTTCCCGGGGAATCTCCAATTCCACTTCCGGTATATTCTCCTCCGTGGCCAAACCGGCGGAGAGCACCGCCCTCCGAATTTCCTCACGGAGTGTTTCCCGCATCCGCGTCAGTACGGTCATTCCGCGGTTCCTCCCTCCATTGAATATGTAACGCGTATGTTCCCAAGTTTTCCCCGCCCATCCGCAAATCATAGGCGAAGCGGAATTCCCCGCCCCCCTCCCACCTGTGGCGGCGGTAATCCCGCGTTGTCACTTCCATCTCCATCGACCCCGCCGGGGTGTGAACCCAGCTGGTGGTGGTTTTCCCGGGAAAATAGGTGTGGCGGAAGTTGAGGCCACCGCTGCGGACGACGGTGATGCAGTCCTCCCGGCCCCTCAGCGTCGTCCGCGTTGCCGCTTCCTCCCCGCTTTGCTCCACATACCTCAGCACCCATTCGCCCCGCTTCTCCGCAAACCGCCCCTCCATCTCCTGGCGGATGTTTTCCACATCCCTTCCGTCAAACATGGAAGAGAGCACGCATACGCGGACCGGCACCATCGACACTTCGCCCCTTTTTCGAAGTTGTTCCCATTCAAGCCGGGACGAAACCCAGAAGCATCTCCCGCAACATCTTGGCGGCCACCACCGCCGTCTGGTCCGTCGGATCGTAGGCGGGGGCCACTTCAACCAGGTCGGCACCCACCACCTTCACCTCGGAACGGGCGATCGCATGGAGCGATTCCATCAGCTCCCCGGAGGTGATCCCCACCGGCTCCGGCGTCCCCGTTCCGGGGGCGAAGGCCGGGTCCAGGACGTCGATGTCCACGGTCACATAAACCGGTCGACCGGCCAAGGCGGGCAGTTCCTCCTTCAAGGGTTGCAGCACCTCAAAGGGATGAAAGCGAATCCCGGAGGAGGCGGCATATTCAAACTCTTCGCGGGTTCCCGAGCGGATTCCCAACTGAACGACGTTTTCCGGGCCGATCAACTCGGCGATCTTCCGCAGGGGCGTGGCATGGGAGAGGGATTCCCCTTCGTATTCCGTCCTCAGATCGGCGTGGGCATCCAAGTGGATGACGGCCAGATCGGGATGCTGCTTGTACACTTCCTTTACTACCGGCCAAGTGACCAGATGTTCACCGCCGAGGCCGATCGGTATTTTGCCCCGATCCAACACTTCCGCGACGAACCGGCCGATTCTCTCCAGACTCCGCTCGGGGTTTCCGAAGGGGAGGGGAATATCGCCGGCGTCAAAAAAGGGAACATCGGCCAGTTCCCGCCTCAGGTAAGGGCTGTATTCCTCCAGGACCAGGGAAACCTCGCGGATTCGCCGCGGGCCGAACCGCGAACCCGGCCGAAAGCTGGCCGTCCAGTCCATCGGCATGCCGTAGATCACCGCCCGGCTCTCCTCCAGATCCGGCCTGGCGGCGATAAACACGTTGCCGGAATAGGCTTCCTCTGCGCGCATCCCATCACCTCATTTCGTCAGCTCCGCCACATATTTGGGCAGCGCAAACAGCGCCTTGTGGATCTCCGGTGTGTAGTATTTCGTCTCCGGACGGCGCAATCGGACCTCGTCCACCTCCAGGGGATCATACACCTTGGATCCCAGGGTGAAACTCCACAAACCGCTGGGATAGGTGGGAACGCTGGCGGTGTAGAGTCGGGCGATCGGGAAAAGGTCGGCGATATCATGGTAGACGCGGGCGATCAGATCGCGGTTGAACCACGGGGATTCCGACTGGGCCACCATGATGCCGTCCCGGCGCAGGGCGCGGAAGATCCGCTCATAGAAATCGCGCTGAAAGAGCCCGACCGCCGGTCCGATCGGCTCCGTCGAATCCACGAGGATCACATCGTAGGTGTCCTCCTTTTCCTCCACGTGACGGATGCCGTCCTCGATCCGGATGCGCACCCGGGGGTCATCCAGGGCTCCGGCGATGGCCGGGAAGTAGGTCTTGGCCACCTCGATCACCCGCTCGTCGATCTCCACCAGGGTAGCCGTCTCCACCGAGGGATATTTCAGCACTTCCCGGATCGCTCCGCCGTCCCCGCCGCCGATCACCAACACATCCTTCGGCTCGGGATGGGTATTCATCGCCACATGGGCGATCATTTCGTGGTAGACGAATTCATCCTTGTCCGTGGTCATGACCATGCCGTCCAAAAGCAGCATCCGGCCGAATTGCCGGGTTTCAATCACGTCGACGGTCTGATATTTCGTCTCTTCCCGATGAAGGGTGCGGACAATCCTGCTGGTGATCCCGTGATCGGGCGTTTGCTTTTCCGTAAACCATAGTTCCATCTGGGGCTTATCCATAGGGCTCTCCTTCCATCCTTCGCATAAAAGTCGCTAATATTTTTTCCAACACCATCCTTAGAATAAAGCAACTCGGTTTCGACCTCAATCGCCCGATTTCAAAAACCGACGTCTCCGCCGTCCCGCCAAGTATAATCTTCCATTTCTTCTCCCATACTGTTGACGAATTGTCAACCGAGGGCAGTTTCGACATCGAAAAGGGAGCGTGACGGGATGGGCGACGGCATGAACCAACTTCCTCCGGATCCGACCATGGAGCCGATTCCCGCTTGGCGTTGGCTGGCTCGGGGGAAACGCGTGCTCAAGATTGCGGGAATCATCCTGTTGGCTCTGGGGGCGGTGCTCCTGTTGAGCCTCCTTTATCTCAAATCCCGCCCCCTCCCTCCGCCGGACATTCCGATGACCACCAAGGTTTACGATATTCGCGGAAACCTGATCGACCAACTGGACAGGGGAGAGCACCGGGATCCTGTCCAGTTGAAGGATGTGCCCGACCACTTGATCCGGGCCACCCTCGCCGCCGAGGATCAGACCTTTTACAGCCATTTCGGCCTCTCCCTCCGCGGTATCGCTCGAGCCGCCTGGGTCAATCTGCGGGAGATGCGGATCGCCCAGGGAGCCAGTACCATCACGCAACAGCTGGCGCGCAACCTGTATTTGACCCGGGATCGGACCTGGTCCCGCAAATGGAAGGAGGCGATCCTCGCCGTCCAGCTGGAACTGCATTTCTCCAAGGATGAGATTTTGGAGATGTATCTGAATGAGGTGTATTACGGAAACGGAGCCTACGGGATCCAACGGGCGGCGCAAACCTATTTCGGAAAACCGGCCAAAAAGCTCACCCTGGCGGAAAGCGCCTTTTTGGCCGGACTGCCCCGGGGTCCCAAATGGTATTCGCCCTATACGGCGATGGAGCGGGCCAAGCAGCGGCAGCACGCCATTTTGGACACCATGGCCCGAGCCGGATGGATCACGCCATCCCAGGCCGCGCAGGCGAAGTCCCAGCAAATCGCCCTCGCTCCGAAACCGAAACCCGCTCCCTCCCGGGCCCCGTATTTTCGGGACTACATCATTCAAACGGCGATCAACCGGTACGGATTGAAGGAATCGGAGCTGCGGGGCGGTGGGCTCCGCATCTATACGACGCTGGATCTGAACATGCAGCGCCAGGCGGAAAGGGCCATGAACCAATTTCTGGGGAACAAAGAGGGGCTGCAGGGAGCACTCCTGGCGATCGATCCGAAAAACGGCCACATCCGGGCGATGGTCGGCGGAAAGGATTATCGAAAATCCCAGTACAACCGGGTCTTCGCACGCCGTCAGCCCGGCTCCTCCTTCAAGCCCTTTCTTTACCTGGCCGCCCTGGAAAAGGGGATCACCCCCGTCACCCGGCTGGAGAGCAAGCCCACGTCCTTTCCCTATGAAGGAGGGGTTTACCGCCCCGCCAACTTCCGAAACCAATACGCAGGCCGCCCCATCACCCTGAGGGAAGCCATCGCCCGTTCGGACAATGTTTACGCCGTGCACACCCATTTTCTGATCGGGCGGGATCAGCTGGTAAAAACGGCGCGCCGGTTGGGGTTTACCGCTTCCTTCCAACCGGTTCCCTCCCTCGCCCTGGGCAGCGTCCCCGTTTCACCCTACGAAATGACCCGGGCCTATGCCGCCCTGGCCTCGGGGGGTGTACTCACCGAACCGGTCGGCATCCTGAAAATCATGGACGCCCGGGGACAGACGATTGTCGAAAACCGGCCGGAGCAGAAGCGCGTGGCCCCGGAGGCGGAAACCTTCGTGCTGACGCACCTGCTGCGGGGCGTCTTTGAAACCGGCGGGACGGGCCACCGGGTGAAACAGCTCTTCCCGCATCCGAGCGCCGGCAAAACCGGATCGACGGATTGGGACGGGTGGCTGGCGGGATACACCCCCGATCTGGCCGCCACCGTCTGGGTCGGCTATGACCGGGCCAGGAAGCTGCCCCACGACGAGGGGCGCCTTGCCCAAATGATTTGGGGTACCTTCATGCAGAAATCCCTTGCCGGCGCCCCGGCCCGTACCTTCGCAGTTCCGAAGGGCGTGAAGGGCGTCTATGTGGATCCGGAAACGGGCCATCTGGCCACCGAGCGATGTCCCCGGGTCCGGTGGGAGTATTTCCTCGCCGGTACCGAACCGCAAGAGAAGTGCCCGGTTCACTCCCCGGAAGCCGGAAAGGGGGGCGGAGGGTCCTTCTGGGATTGGATCAAAAAATGGATTCCAGGACTCTGAAAAAACCCTGCGGCAGGGCCGCAGGGTTTTCCTTTGCAATCCCGGAGGGGGTAAGCCTCCGGGCGGCGAGCCCGAACCTTCAGCAATCCGGGCTGCCTCCAATTTTTCCTTCGCCATCGGCCCATACGCCATCGTTGTGGATGACGATCATGCCCGCCTGCTCCAGCTCCTTCAGCACTTCATACAGACTTTCCCTTCTTTCCGGCGGCAGCTCGCGGACAAACCGGTTGATCTCCTCGGGCGGGACCCGGTTGGAGAAATGGACGCCGCCGTGACGGGCAAAGTGTTCCTGGGATTCCCGCAAGTCCTCTCCCTCCTTTCCCCCTTAGGGTGTGCGTAATGATCCCCATTTATGGGGAGGACCATCGCGCGGAAGGCGGACCCGGATGGCGGCGGGGGGGATGCACCCAGCTCTTCCAGGTTCGGCGGGCGTGCCGCGGTCGATGGTTTGACGCCGCCGCAGGGCACCGCAGGAGCGGCCGTCACCGGCTTCGAACCAGGGACGGGAGGAAGCGCTTGAACCCGGATCCCCGCCGACGGGAGCGGGCCATCCGGATTCTTTCCGCCGAAGTTTCCGCCGTCCGCCGGACCGGTACGGTCCTCCCGGATTTCCCCGAACCGGAGGGGACCCCGTCGACGGGTCCCTCATATATCAGCTCCTTATTTTCGATGGCCAGGAGATCATCCGTCCGGATCAGTTCCGGTACCTTGTCGCTGTGAAAAACCCCCGAGTCCATCAGAAGTTGGGAAACGAATTGGGAACAAAAGTAGCGGTTCTTTATTTTTATCGTCTTGTTGAT